>SLIY01000231.1 GCA_007135385.1 Leptolyngbyaceae cyanobacterium CSSed165cm_216 | reverse complement strand
GGGCGGGTGGGTATTTTGAACACCATTTTCTCCAGCGACTACCAGTGGCATACCATCGCCAAGGTGTGGCGCACGCCAATCTTGGGCGAACTCAGCTGGTTGCTATTCACTCAGGCTAGCTTTGTGGCGGTGATGCAGCAGCAAAACCCCCGTCTGACTAAAGCTCAAATCGTCGATATTTATGGCCGTATCACCCCGGCCATGCAGCGGATGGTGCTGCGGTTTTACCGGGCGGCGGATACAGATAAGTTCCAAGGTTGGGAGGATGAGCTAGCGGTGGTGCTGCAGGAGAAATCAGCATTGGTGCTGTGGGGCGATCGCGATCCCTACATTCCAGTCCGATTCGCCGATAGTTTTGGGGCTCAGCAGGTGAAGCATCGCCCCGACGGTGGCCACTGGCTAATGCTAGAAGCCCCGGCCTGGGTGGCGGAGGAATTAACCAACTTGTTCATAGCAGCCCCCTTTCCCTAAGGCAAGAACCTTCAACGTGGCCAACGAAGCATCACTGCAGCCAGTCACGTAGCCCCCTTGCTGTCTAGTCGTAACCAGGTGGTCGAGGGCGGCGGCGGTAATTGGTTCCCCCGCCACCAGGGTGGGGATACCAGGGGGATAGGCGGAAATAGTTTCAGCGCTGAGGCGGCCCACGGCCTCAGCGACGGTTACGGTGACAGACTGGGCAAAAAAGGCCTGCCGGGGGGATACCGAGGGCAGGGTGATGGGTTGAGCAGGATAGGCAGGGAGCGAGGACGGGGGGACCACTTCTTTGCCCCTCTGTTCTTGCCGCTGGGCCAGGGTCCGAAACCCGTCGATGCACCGCTGACCATCCGTTGGGGTGTTACCCAGGCTGACGATAAAAGTCAGGTGCCGTAGTTCCGGCAGTTCTGCGGTCACCCCTAGCTGATTGTGGAGAATATCGTCGGCTTCCAGGCCGCTCAGCCCCAGGCCGGATACATCCACGGTCAGCCGGGTTAGGTCGAGAGCGGCCACCGAGGGGTACCCCTGGAGATGCCCCTGATCAATCACCTCCAGACCGGGAATCGTTGCCAGCGTTGAGCGCATCCTTTGGGCCAAGGCCAACGTTTGACCCAGCAGCACCTGCCCCACGGTCGCCATCTGGTGGCGGGCGGCATCGAGGGAGGCCAGCAGCAGGTAGCTGGGACTGGTGGACTGGGTGATCTGTAGGGCGGCCTGTAGGCGGGCGTGATCGATGCGATCGCCCCTGGTATGCAGCATTGATGCCTGGGTCAAGGCCCCCAGCACCTTGTGGGTAGATTGCACGACTAGATCAGCTCCCTGGGCCAGGGCTGGGGTCGGTAACTCAGGGTGAAAGGCAAAGTGGGGACCATGGGCTTCGTCCACTATCAGGGGAATGCCATGGTTGTGGACTAGGGATGCGATCGCCCCCAGATCCGAACACACCCCGTGATACGTGGGCGACACCACTAGTACCGCCCGCACATCGGCATACTGGTCCAGGGCCGCCGCGATCGTCCCTGGCGCCACCCCCAGGGCCAGACCCAAGTCCGGGGCATAGTCGGGTGGCACATACACCGGCATCGCCCCGGCCAGCACCAACCCCGCCAACACCGAACGATGGACATTGCGGGGCACAATAATCTTGTCTCCCGGCCCACAGGTAGCTAAAGTGGCGGCTTCCAGGCCACAGGTAGAACCATTGGCCAAAAAGTAGGTTTGCTCTGCCCCAAAGGCTTCTGCCGCTAGGGTTTGAGCCTCAAGAATCACCCCTTCTGGGGCAAACAAGTTGTCCAGTTCTGGTAATTCTGGCAAATCGGCCTGCAGGGTTTCTTTTCCTAACAAGTCCCTTAACTGGGAAGATGCCCCTTGGCCGCGCTTATGACCCGGGGCATAGAAAGCGGCCTGGGACCGTTGGGCACTGGCTTGTAACGCCGAGAGAATCGGCGTCTGGGTTTGACCGGTTTGACTCACGTCGCCATCCACATTGATGTTATAGCGCAGGTCACATCTGCTGCAGGTGAACGAGAAAGAAGCATCCTGTAAGCCCACAGGTCAAGTTAATTGACGCTGAACCCATTTTCGCAGCTGTCGCCAGTGGGCTCGCACCACCTTGCGTTGGGCGAAGATATGTAGCCCAATAAACCCTGCAAACGTGTAGGCCAACCAAATATGGAGATTACTGGCCAGGTCAATCCGGGCGGAATCAGCCGGAAACAGGTCGGGCACAGGCAGGCCAAAAAAGCGTACATTCCCGGCCCGAATGGAGTTTGAATACAACACCCCACTCAGGGGCACCCCCACCATAAACCCGTAGAGCAGCGTGTGCAGCGCTACCTTGCGGCCCCAGGCTAGGGTAAAGGCCGGGGTGCGCCTGGTGTACTTGCGCCACCACACCTGCAACAGCACCACGATTCGCCACAGCAGCAGTATAATCGCCAGCACCCCCAAAGATTTGTGCAGGTCATACAGCTGCCCCTGCCAGTCCCAACCCCGGGGCCAGCGCACCATGGCCCAACCGGTAACAAACATCACCCCAAACAGGCGGGCCATCCACCAATGGATGGTCATCAGCCGCAAGAAAGCTGACGTGCGTCGAGGTTTCGAGGCTTGGGTTGAGGCTGAATCCTGCCCTGGGGATTCCATGGTTGTCTCCTACCAACAGCATCATGCTGACATTTACCCTGAACCGCCACGGCTGACCGTGGCGGTTCAGGCTACCCACCCACGGTGGTTTTCACTTTAGCCGGTGCCTCCACCGGAGTCGGGGCAAGTTCAGGCGGCTCGGGCTGGCGATCACCAAACACAAGCTCCCCATCCTGCAGCCCAACCACGATGGCAGAACCCGGAGCAAAGGTGGTTTCTAGAATTTTGGTGGCAATTGGGTTTTCCAGCAGTCGCTGGATCGCCCGCTTCAGTGGCCGGGCACCGTATACCGGGTCGTAGCCACTTTGGGCAATGAAGTCGACCGCTGCCTTGGAAATTTCCAGGCCAATGCTTTGGTCGGCTAGGCGGTGCTGTACCCGACGAATCTGTAGGGCCACAATCTTGCGCAGTTCGGCTTTCTTCAGTGAGTGGAACAGAATCAGATCATCGACCCGGTTGAGAAACTCGGGCCGGAACTGCTTCTGCAGGGCTTTGAGCACCTGGGTGCGCATTTCGTCGTAGCGGCTATCATCGCCCCCCAGTTCTAGAATGTAGTCGCTGCCCAGGTTGCTGGTCATGATCACAACCGTATTGCGGAAATCAATACGGTGGCCTTGGGCATCGGTGATGCGACCATCATCTAAGACTTGCAGCAGAATGTTGAACACGTCGGGGTGGGCTTTTTCTACCTCATCCAGCAGTACCACCGAGTAAGGGTGGCGACGCACCGCCTCGGACAACTGACCGCCGTCTTCGTAGCCTACATAGCCGGGAGGGGCCCCCACCAGCCGAGAGACCGCGTTTTTTTCCATGTACTCGGACATGTCGATGCGGATCAGGGCATCTTCGGTATCAAACAGGAACTCAGCCAGGGCCCGGGCCAGTTCGGTTTTACCCACCCCGGTGGGTCCCATAAACAGAAACGACCCCAACGGGCGACCCGGATCGTTCATCCCCGCCCGGGCCCGACGGATGGAGGCAGACACCGCTGCGACGGCTTCATCTTGGCCAATCACCCGTTGGTGCAGGTGCCCTTCCAGTTGCAGCAGCTTTTGGCGCTCGGACTCCAACAGTCGGTTGACGGGGATACCGGTCCACTTAGCGACGATTTCAGCAATGTCAGCTTCGGTGACTTGCTCTCGCAGTAGGGTGACCCCCTGGGCTTGAATTTCCAGCAGGTGGGCTTCTTGGGCTTCCCGTTCCCGCTGTACAGCTTCCAGGCGACCGTATTTTAACTGGGCCGCTTTATTCAGGTCGTAGGCCCGCTCAGCCTGTTCAATTTGTAGCCGCAGTTGGTCTTCTTCTTCTTTCAGGGCGTTGATCGCCTCCAGGGTTTGTTTTTCACTCTGCCATTGACCACTGAAGGCTTCCTGCTTGGTGGTCAGTTCAGCCATTTCTTGCTCAATACGGCTAAGGCGATCGCGGGCAACCCGATAGGCAGCGCCACCATCGTCTTCGGCTTCCAAGGAAAGCTTTTCCATCTCCAGTTGCATCAGCCGCCGGTCGATGATTTCCAGTTCCTCTGGCTTAGAGGTGATTTCCATTTTCAGCTTGGCGGCGGCCTCATCCACCAGGTCGATAGCTTTATCAGGGAGGAAGCGATCGCTGATATAGCGATCAGACAGTACCGCTGCCGCCACTAGAGCACTGTCGGCAATTTTCACCCCATGGTGGACTTCGTAGCGCTCTTTTAGCCCCCGCAGCATAGAAATGGTGTCTTCGGCACTGGGTTGATCGACATAGACCTGCTGGAACCGTCGCTCTAGGGCAGCGTCTTTTTCAATGTGCTTGCGGTATTCATCCAGGGTAGTGGCCCCAATGCAGCGCAGTTCCCCCCGAGCCAACATCGGCTTCAGCAAATTACCGGCATCCATGGTGCCCTGGGTGGCCCCAGCCCCAACTACGGTATGCAGTTCGTCAATGAACAGAATGATTTGCCCTTCCGAGTGGGTAACCTCCCGCAGCACTGATCGCAGTCGATCCTCGAATTCGCCCCGGAACTTAGCCCCGGCAATTAGCCCCCCGATGTCCAGGGAGATCAGGGTGCGCCCCTTCAGCGATTCCGGCACCTCACCATTGATAATGCGCTGGGCCAGGGCTTCGGCGATCGCGGTTTTACCCACCCCTGGTTCACCAATCAGCACCGGGTTATTCTTGGTCCGCCGGGAGAGCACCTGAATCACCCGCCGAATTTCATCATCCCGGCCAATCACTGGATCTAGGCGGCCATCCCGAGCCGCCTGGGTCAAATCAACCCCGTATTTTTCTAACGCCTCGTACTGGGACTCAGGATTCTGGTCTGTTACCTTTTGGCCACCGCGCACCGCCTGAATGGCAGCCAGAAGCTCCGGGGCTTCGACATTAAAGCCCCGAAACAGGCGCCGCCCAATCCGCTCATCTTCCTGGAAGCCCAGCAGCAAATGTTCTACGGAAATGAACTTGTCCTTGAGGCTCTGGCGGGCCGCCTCGGCCTTATCTAACATCCGATCGAGGCTCTGGCCCAGGTACAAGTTGTTGTCTGCCGCCGCCCGCACCCGGGCCTGCCGCTGGGCATAGGTTTCCAGCTCATCCAAGATCAGATCACAGTCCAGCTTTGCCTTACCCAGGAGCTTGTGGGCCAGCCCATCGTCTTCCTGGTCGAGCAGCGCGATCATCACATGCTCGACTTCCATATATTGATGCTTAAGGCGACGGGCAACATCCTGGGCATCCACAATGGCATCCCAGGCTTTGGCGGTAAACTTGTCCG
>SLIY01000245.1 GCA_007135385.1 Leptolyngbyaceae cyanobacterium CSSed165cm_216 | reverse complement strand
GCGTCACTGTACAAATTCCAAAGCGGGTGGGGGGAATCGAACCCCCATCATTAGCTTGGAAGGCTAAGGTTTTACCACTAAACTACACCCGCAAATGGCCCACATCGGCCAAAGCAAGCTCTATGGTATCACACCTGCTGAGGGGCCACAGGGCTGTTTCCCTAGACTAGATCACATCCGGCTGGAGTGGTTCCAGAGCCGCCGGGCTGAATGTTAACTTTCTTATCTAGTTGTCCCCTAATCTGGTGAGAATGCGTAATGGAACTTGATAATCAATTAAGGGAGATTCCAGATCATCCCCGTTCCCCAGGCATGGCAAAGATAGCTGATTGAGCTGAATGCAGCGGCTATAGTGCGGGCGATCGCGGCTGGAAGATTCTCAGGAAAGCAGGTAGAAGGGATACACCTATGGGTTTAATCAAGTCTATTTTCGGCGCTATCTTCGGACTGATTGGCGGTATTTTTAAGACCCTTGGCCGACTAGTGGGCCTGGGCAAGAAATCGGAGTTTTTCCTGGAGTTGGATGAGACCGATAGCGACAGTGCGTCTGAATCTGCGGCCCAGCCAGCGGCGGCCAAAGTCCAGTCTGCTGATCCTCAGCCAGCGGCGGCTAAGGCAGCCCCAGCGGCTAAGGCGGCTCCAGCGGCGGCCAAAGCTGATCCTAAGCCCCCCATGGTTCCAGTACCGCCGGTGCCTGAAATCACCAGTTTCGCTGCAGATTATTTGGGTGGGCCATCTCTGCCCCGCCGTCGTCGTCCTGGTCCTAGCCTGTCTCCATTTAAAGAAATGGCTAAGCAAATGCCGAGCCGCTAGTTGGCGACATCATTACCTCGAATGTATCCCCAAGGGTAGCTACCCCTGGGGATTTTTTCGTGGTCGGGGGCTGGTGCTCAGTCAAAAAAATAATGACGGGAGATGTGACTTAGGGTTCACGGTTTACGGTATGCGGTTTAAGGCGAGCCGTAGGCCTTGCACCGCAGACCCGGTTAACCCGTCACGTCTGGCTTGGCAGACCACTAGGTTGGCGATCGCACAAAAACCGCAGGCTACTGTACAGGTGAAAGGCCCCATCCCAGGCGGAGGGCTGGGGGCGAATCAGGTCGATGTAGGGCTCAAACGGAGGCATTACCGTCATCAAGTCTAGGGCCCCGGCCCCAAAGCCGGTGAAGTCAGTATAGGGGGCAGCCTGAATGCTGTCCTGACAGTGGGCCTTCAGGGCTTTCCAAACGGTGGTGGCGATCAGGGTGGTCTGGGGGGAAGCGTCGGTCATGGCGGGAATCGCGGCTGTGTCCCGGTAGTTATAGGCGCGATCGCAAAACCGTAAAATACAGCCGCGACGGTGCAAATGCCAGTCCATGACTTCGGCATAGTCTTGGGTGGCCTGTTTGCGCTTCAGTTTTCCCCAGGGACCCAAGTCCACTACCGACTCGTACAGGGGCAAGGCCCCCACTAGCCAGCGGCTAATGTCGGCCCAACCCAGTTGTAAGCTGCCCCGCTGACCCGTATGGTCTTGGCAAATCAAGCTGATGTGGGGCTCAAACGATTGAATCGCCTCCACCCGAAACACCGGGAGTGCTTTAATCTGTTCCACCGTCGTCCACCGGGCCGGAATCTGCTGGGCTTGCAGTTGTTCACAGAAATATTGCAGTTCTCCCGCCGGCCCCACCCGCAGTAAACGCCAGTGCTGACTGGGCAAGCGCATGCGGGCCGTGTAAAGATCCAGCTGTAGCACCTGGGCCAGCCCCTGGGCCGCCGCCTGACGCTGGGCTCCAGCCACCGGAGCCAGGGCTAATATAGCCGTCTGGGTGGCCCCAGGGCGGTTTTTAGCCGCATTGAGATCATGCTCCCGCTGCTGGGCCAATTGGTCGCGCATTCGCTGCACCCCCTCCCTGGCCTGTCCCAACGCCTTGGGGTTGGCGGTCGTTTGCAACACCCGAGTATAGGTGACTTGGGCTTTTTCCAGATCGCCCTTGGCCTCCCAATAGCGCCCCATGGCCAGCCTCAGCCAAGGATCTTGGGGATTTTTGCCCTGCCACTGTTTGATCAACGTAGCAGCCTGGGTCAGTTGCTGGGCCTCTAGGGCGGCCAAAACGAGGTCGTACATAGGACGGCATGAACGTGTGATTAACAGTCTGCCCAGGACGCACAGGGGAATCACCCCAGCCTACAGCAGCCTCAGTTGTTGCTCCGTGTCCTCAGGGGCAAGGGCTAGATCGGTATCCGGGTCATCGAGCATCGCTAAATCGGCGGCTAGATCAAGAGCCGTCTCCTGACTCATCAGGGCCGCCGCTGCGGTCACCATCGGGGCAGACAAGTTCTCTAGATCGGGACGATTGGCCAAGTAGGCCTCTAGGGCCGCCAGGGGATCGAGGCTGTTGTCGGTGCCCAACTCCGGCAGGCGACGGCGACTGACCTGAATTTGAATATCGGGCTGTAGGGTGTAGGTGTGGGCAGCGGCTAAGGCGGCTTCTAGGGCGGCTTGGTCCAGTTGGTTTACCTGGTCGGCCCGCAGGGTGTAACAACAGCGCACCACGGCGTCGGCAATGGCAGAGGCGGCGATCGCGGCCAACAAAGTCCCCTGAGGGTCGGTGGCGGCGGTCAAATCCACCTGAATGGTTTTGAACGGACGCACCGGTAATGGGCAAAACTGACCTGTGGCCTGTCCCCGACCCACCTGCACCAGCATGTAGCCCTTGTCTTCATTCTCCTCGCTAAAGTCCACCCGTTCGATACTACCGGGGTAGACCATTAGCGGCTGGTCACAGAGTACCTGATGACGGTGTACATGGCCGAGGGCCACATAGTCAAAGCAGGGGCGGGCCAGCATTGCCATCGGAATGGTAAAGCCCCGCCCCGCCGCCAAAAATCGTTCCGCCCCATAGGCGGCCGTATCGACCATGGCATGGACCAGTAGGATGGTCGGCAGTTGGTCGTCCAAACGGCGAATTTCCCCTTCTAGAGCCACCCGCAGACGGTCCAGCAACAGCTCATTCACCTGGGCCATCGACAGTCCCTCGGCTTCGGGCCGGGTGAGCAGGGCCGAGCGGGTCAGCCAGGGCAAAGTGACCACCTGCACCGGGCCACTGCGGGTGTCTATCCGGTGGGTTTCTAGGCGATCGCCGACCACCACACCGGGCACCCCCAGGGTGCGGTAGATGGAGAGGCTGGCTCCCCCTAGGCCCTGGGCATATTGGTCGTGGTTACCCACCAGCAGCACCGTGGGAATGCCCGCTGCCGATAGCCGACAAAATTGCCGGGCCAGGGCCTGTTGCACCAGCGGTGGCGGCGTGGCATCGGGGAAGGCGTCACCGCCAAACAACACCAAATCCACCGACTCGGCCAGGGCCCGATCAATACATTGGGTGAGGGCAGCGACAAAGTCTTCTAGCCGGGTATTCAGGCCAGTTTCAGGATTGAGTCGGCCATGGGCAAAGCCGCTACCCATATGAATGTCGGAGAGGTGCAGAAGGTGAATCATAACAACCAGGGACCGATGGGCCAAGGGCCGCTGCGCCCAGGATAGGTGTTGCCCCTCATCATAAAGCCTGGGTCGCTGTTCGGGTATGGCCTATAGGATAAGAGGGCACATAAATTAGAGTGGGGCCATGGCCAAATACCGAGGGGTTGATCTGCAACCGGTGCTGCTGACAGTCGGGCTACTGGCCCTACTAGGAGGGGGCAGTCTGTTGTTGTGGGTCTTAGCCGATGTGCTATTCATGCTGTTTTTGGGGGTCTTGCTGGCGATGGTGCTGCGGTTTGCCGCAGGCCAGGTGCAACGCTATACCCCAATTCCCCATCCTTGGTCGTTGGGGGTAGTAATCGTTATTGCCCTGGCAGTCATTGCCATTAGTGCCGTGCAGTTTGTCCCGGCCTTGGTGGCCCAGGTGGATGAGTTGGTGGAACAGGTGCAGACCGCTAGCGATCAACTGCAAACCTTTTTAACCGACGGGCCATTGGACGAGCATCTACCGGATGAGCTGCTGGATGAGATTGACCAACCCACAGGCTTGCCTGGGATTGAGCGGATTTTCGACGGCCTGGCGGCGACGTTTACCGAAGGGTTTGGGGTGTTGGCAAATCTTTTATTTATTGGGTTCACCGCCCTGTTTCTAGCGGTAGACCCCGATCGCTATCGCCACGGTCTGGTGCAGTTGGTGCCGCCCGCTGGTCGTCAGCGGGCTGAAACTGTGATCTCCGAGGTAATCAGCGGCCTGAAGTCGTGGCTGGTGGGGCGGTTACTGTCGATGGTGGTGATTGCCATCATTATTAGTGTGGGGCTACAGCTGATGGGCATTCCCTTGGCCCTGGCCCTGGGGGTGATTACTGGGTTGTTAGAGTTCATTCCGGTGGTGGGGCCACTGCTGTCAGCTGTGCCTGCGATTTTAATGGGGTTTTCAGTGGGTCCCATGCAGGCCCTGTATGTGGCTATTTTTTACCTGGTGGTGCAGCAGTTAGAGGGGAATGTGATTACACCGATTGTGCAACTGAAAACAGCGTCGTTGCCGCCAGTGCTGACCCTAACTGCTGTGCTGGCCATGGGCCTGGTGTTTGGCCCCCTCGGGGTGTTAGTGGCCACTCCCTTAGCGGTGGTGGGGATGATTTTGGTGCAAGAACTGTATATCCGGGACGTACTAGAAAAAGGTACAGCCTAAATGCCACTGACGTAGTAGTCGCGGGTGCCCTTGGCGTTCAGGGCATCCCCTAGGCGTTCCAGAGCATGCACATAGGCGGCGGTGCGGGGAGAAATAGACAGATTCTGGGCAATATCCCAGATGCTTTCAGCCTCGGTGACAATCATCGATTTCAGCCGATTATTGACGTCTTCTAAAGACCAATACAGACCACTGCGATTTTGTACCCACTCAAAATAGCTGACCGTCACCCCTCCCGCATTCACCAAAATATCGGGAAAGACATAAATGCCTTTCGTCGCCAAAATATCGTCAGCCTCGGAGGTGATCGGGCCGTTGGCGACTTCAAAAATATACTTAGCCTGGATGTCGTCGGCGTTCTCGGCCGTAATCTGGTTTTCCAGTGCTGCCGGAATCAGAATATCCACATTTAGAGTCAACAGTTCCTCGTTAGTTAAGATGCTGTGATCTTGCACACTGTTGCACACTGTCCCTTCGCAGTAGACTGCCTTCAGGCTGCGGGTTGATGTCTTAAATTGCTGAATGCTCGGAATATCTAGCCCTTGGGGAGCATACACCCCGCCCTGGGAATCGCTGACCGCGACGACCTTGTAGCCAGCATCAAACAGGTGCCGGGCCACGACGCTGCCCGCATTGCCAAACCCCTGGACTGCCACAGTAGTCAGCTCGGGCGCTTTGCCAAACCGGGCCATCAGCGCTTGCAGCACATAAAAGGCCCCCGTGCCCGTGGCGGTATCGCGGCCCTGGCTGCCACCCATGCTCAGGGGTTTGCCAGTAATCACCGCCGGACTTAGCTTACGGCGAATGATGCTGTACTGATCCATCATCCAACCCATGATCATCGGGTTGGTATAGACATCGGGGGCGGGCACGTCTACATCAGGGCCTATAAAGTTGGCGATCGCGTCAATATAGCCACGGCTCAGCCGTTCCAGCTCAAACATCGACAATTCTTTGGGGTTCACCGTCACCCCCCCCTTTGCCCCCCCTAGGGGTAAATTCAGCGCCGCACACTTAAACGTCATCCAAAAGGCCAGAGATTGGACTTCGTCGAGGGTGACACTGGGGTGAAAGCGAATCCCGCCTTTGGTAGGGCCGCGAGTATCGTCGTAGCGCACCCGGTACCCTTGAAACACCCGCAGGGTGCCATTGTCCATCCGCACAGGAATCGATACTGTCAGACTGGCTTTGGGATAGCGCAGTCGTTCTGAAGCATCGTCGGAAATGGTGACGTACTTCAGGGCCTTTTCCAGGCGGCGGTTAGCATCGGACAAAATCGATGGAGCCATGACAAAACAACTGGAAGTTCCAGCCCGAACAATAATTGCAGCGTTGGGATTGCAGCGTTGGCATAGCCAGGGTTTCACGGGGAAAGAGCCCCACTAGCAAGCCGTCATATTTCCTCTTTTTTAGTCAATCTTTTAGTCAATCTACTGTCGCCATTGTCCGAGGAATGGCCAACCAGCACCCGCGGCATTCAAAGAACTTCATCATTTGTCGCGAATCCTCACATGGTGCCGTATTCAGCCCAGGGTCCCGCCTGGCTGTGCTTCTTAAGCTAACCTTTAGTTCGCCATAAACCATTTTTTTTATTTTTCACCGCAAACTAGAGGTAGCGGGTTCCAGCTAAACCCTGATCCAGAGTTTTGACAAGGTCGGTATGGTGGGCTGAGTCTAAGGTCTGGGATGAGGACATTGTGATGAGGACATTGTTTAGATGGAATACGCTGTGGGCCGTGACCTTAGAACGGCCCTGTTCTATCCACCGGAGGTACAGCCGGTTAGCGATCATGTCTATGTTGTGCAGTTCCTGCGAAAACCAATCCCACTGTCTACCCGCTCAGTTGGCGACCCGAGATAGTCATTTAGAGGCGATGCTAGGTCAGTTGCAAAGCTGTAACGTCAAATCCTCTGCAGCACCGCGATCGCCCCAGCGAACCGGTTGGCGTGGTCTAGTCCTGCGCCTGCAACAGCTGTGGCATAGGTTAAAGGGGCGAGTGATGGCCTGGTGGAACTAGGCCGTCTCAGCTGGAGTCAGCAATAGTGCATCTAACTGCCCCTGGCGATCGAGGGCATAGAGATCATCGCAGCCGCCAATGGGGCGATCGTTGATAAAAATCTGAGGTACGGATTTCCGGCCTTCAGCCCGTTTAGCCATCCGCAGGCGAGCACCGCCGTCACCGTCAATTTTGTATTCCGCAAAAGCAACCCCCTTCCACCACAACAGCAGCTTGGCGCGAATGCAGTAGGGACAGGTTTGCCAGGTGTAAATTTCGACGTTGGCTTCGACGGGTAGGGGGCGACGCCCCATCAGCCGGGCAAGTTGGTCAAGCATGGTTGATATTGAATACTTCAGCTCTATTTTGGCAGAGCTTCGCCTGAGCGATATGCACTCATCGTTGATCTGGTTGCTCAACCCACCATTACTCAACAGCTTGGCGCCAAGCCCCCATAGCGAGGGCTCAAAAGCCCTGACACCAGACACACCGGATCACCAGTCACCAGATTGAGTTGCAGGGGTATTTCTGCTAAAGTCCTCATCGGGGAAGAATTCGCTGTGCCGGCCTTGTTAGGGCATGGCATGAAAACTATCTCTAGGCAGTTGCCTGGTTTACGTATTCAGCCCCTACCCGAAACCCTAGTTGGCCGATGCCACCTCAAGGATTGGAGAGTCTGTTCGGGTAGGGGCTAAGTCTAGTTATCAAAAGGTGATCATGATGAAAATCCGCTCAGTTCTGACATATTCGGCTTTGGCCTATGGCGCTGCCGTCACGGTTATGAGCACTCCCCAGATCGTCAAGGCCGCCGTGCCCATGCCTACCACCCCTATGATCGCCCAGCAGGCCGACTGGAACCTGATAGGAGAAGGGGAAGGAACCCTATCAATCGGTAATCGCCCCAGCCAAACCGTGACCTTCGTTACCGTCACCGGCCGCCCCAATCAGCTAGTTGAGATTTCTCTGCGCTTGGCCGATGGTAACTTGCAGCGCTGGAATGGGCAACTGGTCAGCCGCAGTGGGGATGAGGCTCAGATCCAGCTAATCAGCGCTGGCGGGGCTGATGCTACGGGCACGCTCAACGTCCGCTACCAGGGCAACACTCTGATCTCCCTGAGCGGCAGCGGCACCCTGGATGGCCAACCCCTATCGATTCGTTTCACCATCGCCGACGACAGTGTCAGCCGTCCCCCTGTCGCTAGCGTGACCACCCTGACTCAGCAGGGTCAAGGGGTGTTCGGACTTCAAGGGCGTCCAAATCAGAACATTACCTTTGCCTCGGTGACTGTTCAGCCAGATGACAGGGCCGAGTTATCGATTCGCCTGGCCGATGGCAACAATATTACCTTTGGAGGGCAGCAAACCCGAAAAACAGCGGAAGACATTGTCCTCAATCTCACCGCTTCGGGTAATGCAGATGCCCAGGGGCCTGCCAACATTCGCTATGGCCCGAATAACTCGATCATCAGCATTTCGTCCAATGGCACCCTGGATGGTCAGCCCTTCTTTATCCAATTTAGTGGCCAGCAAGCTGCCACCCAACCTCCCGTAACTCCCCCGGCTGCCGCAACCGTCATTTGCACTGGACAGATGCAAAATGGCTGGCAATATCGGGCTGAGGCCGCAAGTCAGCGGTTCACACAAGTTAATTGGGAGCGAGCAGGGGCAGAATCCACAGTGTCAACCCTGCGGTTTGCCCAAAATAATGCCCAGGGACAGCCGATTTACCGGGGGTCCTTTCGAGGTGCTACGGAGTTAGCCCTGATTGACCTCAGTGGCGGCAATCCCCGCCCAGGCTCCCAGATCTCTATTGGGGTAGAAGAGTGGGGTTGGTCACGAGGCAACTGTCGCTAAAGGGCAGTCCTTAAGAAGCTAGGGCGACTTCAACCACCTCTTGCAGTTGCCCGCTTTGGTACATCTCAATCAAAATGTCAGAGCCGCCCAAAAACTCGCCATTGACGTACACTTGGGGGATCGTCGGCCAGTTGGAATACTCTTTAATCCCTTGACGGATGTCAGGATCAGCCAAAACATCAAAGGTCTCAAAGGGTGCCCCTAGCACATTCAAAATCTGCACCACATTATTAGAGAACCCGCACTGGGGCATCAATTTATTGCCCTTCATAAACACCATGATGGCGTTGCTCTGAACCATTTGATCAATTCTGTCTTTAACTGCTGCATCCATTGAATAATCCTCCTCAGGTTAATCGGGCTAGACGGAACTAGGCACTCTGGACCGCAGCCCAAGCGTCAGGGGTGTATGTCTTTAAAGCTAGCGCATGGATGGCCTCAGACGACATGGCATCGCGTACGGCCCCATACACCATTTGATGCTGCTGCACCAGGCTACGACCGGCAAAGTCAGAGGAGACCACTACCACCTGATAGTGGTCTCCTCCCCCGGTCAGATCTTGCACCTGCACATCGGCATCTGGTAGGCCAGCTTTGATCATCGTGGCCACTTGGTCTGGGCTAATCATGCAAAAGTCCCCTACTGGCAATATTCTTGTTGTGGGCTATTAACATCGGCACATCGGCCAAAAACGACTTCCCGATCACTATAGTTATCTTGCCATTGAAGGCAGACTAACCGAAAGGGAGTAACCATTGAATTTAGCAATGACCTGACAAAGCTAGGGATTAGATGAGCTTGCAGCCCGCCCCGCATAGGGCTCTTCCACGAAGCCGAGTTCAAACAGCTGTTGATAGGCTCGCTGCCCCAGTTCACGGGTGGGTTGTTGGCTCCGCAAAATTTCCATCAGCAAGGGGACAGCCTGACTCGTGCGGTCTTGGGCTCGATAGACCAGGGCCAACTGATAGGTAGCTTGATCCCGCATCTGAGCGGTTTCCAAGGCCCGTTCGCGATTGCTGCGGTTAATTTGGGTATCGACCCCGACAAACATCTGAGCCAGCTCTTGATAGTAAGTCGATAGCTGGTTGAGGGTTTCCCGAGCCGCTTTTAGCTTAGTTTCAGCCGTGGCAAAGTCTTGATCGGCGATCGCGGCTTCGGCCTCAGACATCATTTGCCTGGCTGAGGCAATACTGAGGGAGCCATCAGCAGGCCGAGCCACCGGAGCCGCAGGAGCCGTCTCCACCTCAGGCGTCTGAGCCAGCGCTGGGGCAGCACCGGCCACCAGGGACAGGGCCAACACTGATACCGTAGAAAAACCGGTCAAAGGCTGCAGCAACGGGCGGAGTGAAACGACCATAGGACTATCAAAGGGGGTGAGGGACAACCAGCGAAAAAATTACTGCCGTATCTTATCATCTCGGTATGACGCACTCCTACCGATTGGCCCTAGCCAGCCGCTGTGGGAGTGCGTACACGAGTGCCTTCCCTAAGACTAGGTCGGGGGCCATAAGGTTCCCGTTCAAGTTCCCGTCCAACCTTTGGTAATGTCAGGCCATGACCTTTTCCCAACCTACGGGCTCAGACCCGTCGAGTCAGACTGAAAGCAGCGGTGGCCCCCGGGAGGCGTTTGTCGGGGAGATTTTGCAGCGGGGCGGAGAGGAGCTAGCCCTGACGAAGGTATCCACCCGGTTCACCACTCGGTTGCGCTCCCCAGAGGCTTTGGCTGCCCTACGCCAGACACTACAGCCCATGGCGGTGCGGGCGGTGGCCGCAGGCCAATTGGTGGAATGGCAGGTGGAGGCTGACCAGCTAGAACGGGCGATCGCCCAGGCCCGGCAACACCCCCAGGTGAAATTTGCCAGTCACGTTTATAGTCTGGTAGACAGCCCCCAAACCTGGCTGTACTTGACCGATGAGCTGACAGTGCAATTTATCCCCGATACCCCGGCGGCCACCATTGAGACGGTGTTAGCCGATCTGGGATTAGGTCTGGAAAAACCCCTGGAAGGAATGGCCAAAACCTTTGTGGTCAGGGTCACATCAGCAGCCACCGAAAACCCGATCAAGCTGGCCAATCGGCTGATGGGCCAAGCCGCCGTCCTGATGGCCGAACCCAATGTGGTAGTAGAAACCGAGAGCCTATACCGACCCACGGATGAGCGCTATGCCCAGCAGTGGCATCTGTCCCACCAGGGGGGGCAATACCTGGCGGCCGAGTCCCACATTCAGGCTGAAGCCGCCTGGGAGGTGACCCGGGGATCGCGATCGGTGGTGATTGCCGTGAGCGATGATGGCTTTGACCTCAACCACCCTGATTTGCAGGGAATGGGCAAGATTGTTGGCCCGATCGATTTACAGGACAAAGACTCCGTTCCCCTGCCGGTTAAGCAGAATGAAAACCACGGTACGGCGGTTGCGGGGCTGGCGATTGGGGAAGAAAACGGCATCGGCATTGTCGGGGCGGCCCCGGGCTGTGCCTTCATGCCCATTCGCACCACGGGCTTTGTGGACGATGCCTCGATCGAACAGTTATTTGATCAAGCGGTGCGGCGGGGGGCAGCGGTAATTTCCTGTAGCTGGTCGCCCGCCACCAACTATTTTCCCCTGACCACTCGCATGACCCAGGCGATTACCCGAGCCGCCACCGCTGGTCGCCAGGGCAAGGGCTGTGTGGTGGTGTTTTCGGCTGGTAATGCCAATCGCCCCGTCAGCGGTGTGATTAACGAAACCCAGTGGCCCCAAAATGCCCTGAGCGGCCCCACCCGTTGGCTCAGTGGCTTTGCCATTCATCCCGATGTGATTGCCGTATCAGCCACCACCAGTCTGGGCACCAAGGCGGCCTACAGCAATTGGGGAGAGCACATTGCAGTGGCGGCCCCCAGCAATAATGCGCCGCCGAGCATGGCCCTACCCCGCATTGGCTCGGTGCCCACCGGGCCGGAGCTACGTCAGTATTTGCCCGGACGGGGCATGGTCACGAGCGATCGCACCGGAGGGCAAGGCTATAGTAGCAGCGCTTACACCAGTAGCTTTGGCGGCACCTCTAGCTCCTGTCCAGTGGTGGCCGGGGTGGCGGGGTTAATCCTCTCGGTCAACCCCAACCTGACCGCCCAGCAGGTGCGAGAGATTCTGCAAACCACCGCCGATAAGCTGGTGGATCGCGACCCCGATCCCCAGTTGGGGCTACGCCACGGCACCTACGACGGTCAGGGCCACTCCAAGTGGTTTGGCTACGGCAAGGTGAATGCCCGGGCAGCGGTTAAAGAGGCCCAGCGGCGGGCCTGGGGCGATCGCCGGGTGACCCAGGTGGTGACCCGAGATAATCAAACGGCGATCGCCATTCCCGACCATCAACCGGCTGGGGTCGACAGCCCCATCGCCATCTCTGACCCGGGCACCGTTGCCGACGTACAGGTCAAAGTCTCCCTCGATCACGACTTCTTAGGGGACATCAGCCTCACCTTGACCGCCCCAGGGGGAACCCGTGTGCTGCTGCAAAGCCGCACCCTGGGTCGCCAAACTCAACTGCGCCAAACCTACGGGTTGCAAACCACCCCAGGGCTAATACGTCTGTTGGGCCAGTCGGCCCAGGGCGAATGGCAATTGCGGGCCATTGACCATGCCCCCACAGCCACTGGCCAGTTGCTGGCCTGGGAACTCACCCTGGGCCTGAATAACCTGAGTTCGGGATAAGAAATTCTTTGTTTTAACCCACCCCGCCCTGGGAGCACCTCTCCCAAGGCTACTGTGTACACATAAGTTCCAGAACCTTTGCCGCCAGGGCTTTTCCCACCCTGCGGGAAGCGCAAGCTCTACATCCCCCAACCCCTTCTCCCAGGCAGGGGAGCCGGAAAGCCTTGTCTGGCCTCCCCCACTCTTCGAGAAGCAAGCTACGCCCATTTTTGGGAGAGGGGGATTGTTGGCGTAGCCTGCCCAGAGGGCTTGGGGGTGAGGGCCGAGATGTGTATATACGGTAGCCCAAGGAGGGGATAGCGTTATCCCGAACTGACGTTAAATAGCAACCGCTAGGCTTAACTCTGATCCTGTAATTCTGCCGTTTTCACCCGCACCACCTGGGCCCGATCGCCCCGGCGGATGTCCAGCCGCAGGGTATCGCCAATGGTGGTGTCTTCGACCCGAAGTTGTAGATCATCGGCATTCCTCACCGGGGCATCGTCTACGGCCACGATCACATCCCCCCGACGCAGCCCCGCTGCCGCCGCTGGGGTTCCTTCTAAGACCCGAATAATCAGCACCCCATCCACTTCTGGTAGGTACATGCCGGCATTGATATCTTCATTGTTGCGACGGGCCATGTCGGGGGTAAAGGTGGCAATTTGCACCCCAATGTAGGGATGGGCAATGGATTCACCCAGGGCCAGCCGATCTTTAATTTCTTTGGCCTTATTGATCGGGATAGCAAAGCCAATGCCCATGGCATCGGCCCGAATAGCGGTGTTAATGCCAATCACTTCGCCATTTTGGTTGACCAGAGGACCACCAGAATTACCCGGATTAATGGCAGCATCGGTTTGGATGAACTCCAGCCGCTTGCCCGGAATACCCACGGAACTGCTGGACCGCTTCAGGGTGCTGACGATGCCCAGGGTAACGGTATTGTCTAGGCCTAAGGGGTTGCCTACGGCGATCGCCCAATCCCCCACATCCACCAGGTCAGAGTTACCCAGGACGGCCGTGGGCAGCGTGTCATCACTGTCATCAATTTTGACCACGGCCAGGTCAGTGACATCATCTACCCCTTCCACAATGGCATCGAAGCTACGGCCATCTTTGAGGGTCACCACCACCCGGTCGGCTCCATTCACCACATGGGCATTGGTTAAGATATTGCCGGTCTGGTCGATGATGAACCCAGATCCCTGACCCCGTAGCAGTTCTTCCTGGGGTTGGCGGGGCAGGCCACCGAAAAAGTCACGCAAAAACGGCTCATCGTAAAACGGATCGGGGGCACGGCGGGTGACGGTTTTTTCGGTGTCGATCCGCACGACTGCGGGACCAACCTTACCGACAGCCTGGGCCACAAAGCTCTTTTCACCAATGGCGGCTTCAACAGCGGTTTGGGCCTGGGCCGGAGACACCAGTACGGTAGTCAACACCATCAGGCTGACTATAACCAGGGTCAGCAGTCGTTTTAGGGGGATCCAAAATCCTCGTTTCACAGGGCAGACCTTTGTGTGACAGTAAGCATCAACTACAAAAATTGTTTCATAACAGCTAACAACCAGGGGGAGGGGGATACCGAACCCGACGGGGGGTGAGCTACCCCTGGGGCCGAATGGCGTCAGCATTAAGTTTGTTAAATTGCTGTTAAAACTCGAGGTTATCCTCGCCATTCTCCTGAAAGCTTATTTGTAGAAACTATTAGATTCATCGGTGGGTACCGAGGGGTGTCCATTGATCGCGCTAGAGTCGCACCAACCCTACTGTACCCACACTGCAACGATTATGACCGCTAACTACATTATGGCCCTGGATTTGGGCACCACCGGCAACCGTGCCATTATCTTTGACCGCGAGGGTCAAATTGCTGGGCAGGCCTACCGAGAGCTGACCCAGTACTACCCCCAACCAGGATGGGTCGAGCATAACCCCCGGGAAATTTGGGAGGAAATTGACTGGGCGATGGGATCGGCCATTTCCAAGGCCGGTCTCAACCCCAAGGATATTGCCGCGATTGGCCTGACGGTACAGCGGGAAACCTGCCTGCTGTGGGACAGCAGCACCGGACGCCCCCTAGCCAATGCGATTGTTTGGCAAGACCGACGCACAGCTCCCCTGTGTAACCAACTGCGAGCGGCGGGGAAAGCCGCAGAGATTTACGACCGCACCGGCCTGGTGCTGGATGCCTACTTTTCGGCGACCAAGCTGGCTTGGCTACTGGACCAGGCCAAAAAAGAAGCGGACCCGCCGATTGATTTTGACCAGGTGCTAGCTGGTACGGTCGATAGCTGGGTGCTGTGGAACCTGACGGGGCGGCAGGTGCATGCCACCGATCACAGCAATGCCAGCCGCACCATGTTGCTGAATATCGATAACGGCCACTGGGACGATGACCTGCTGGCGTTGTTTGATATTCCGGCCCATATGATGCCGACCATCAAACCCAGTGTGGGCAGCTTTGGCTACACTGACCCCGCTATTCTGGGGGCCGAAATTCCGATCGCGGCGATTTTTGGCGACCAGCAGGCGGCGTTATACGGCCATGGCTGCGATCGCCCTGGGCTGCTGAAATGCACCTATGGCACCGGGGCCTTTTTGGTATCCCATACGGGCGATGAGGTGGTGCGATCGAAAAATCAGCTGCTATCAACGGTGGCCTGGTCCCAGGCCAATGGCGATGCCCGCCATCCCAAAATCGGCTATGCGATCGAGGGCAGTATGTTTACCGCCGGGGCCTGCATCCAGTGGCTACGGGATGGATTGCAGTTGATTTCTAACGCTGCTGAAACCGAATTTTTAGCTCAAAAAGCCGGGGGCAATAACGGTGTCTTCTTTGTACCGGCCCTCAGCGGCTTGGGCGCCCCCCACTGGGATATGAATGCCCGGGGCTCGTTTCAAGGGCTAACCGCTAGCGCCCAACGGGAACATCTGGTGCGGTCGGTGTTGGAGGCGATCGCCTTTGAGGTGAACGAGGTGGTCAACGCCGTCAACCAGGATAGCGGTACCCCCATTCGCCAGCTGGTGGTGGATGGGGGGGCCTGCAACAACGACTTTTTGATGCAGTTCCAAGCGGATGTGCTGGGGATTCCGGTGGAGCGCCCCGAGGTGTTGGATGTGACCGCCCAGGGAGCCGCCTTTGCCGCTGGGCTGGCCGTCGGCTTTTGGGACGATTACCGGGCCTTGGTGGAAAGTCGCCCCATTGACCGGGTGTTTGAACCGGGTGCCCGTCAGCAAACCGCCCAGGCGGACTTTCATTTATGGATGAAGGCGGTGGAGCGAGCCAAAGGTTGGATAGAGGAGTAATGGGTCGAGCCTGCGCGATTGATATTTTTTCCTGGCCTGGTTGATGAATATCCTGCTAGTTGATGATGAGGTGGAATTAACCGAGCCCCTGAGCCGCCTGCTGCGTCGCGAAGGCTATCAGGTGGATGTGGCCACCGAGGGTATCAAAGGTTGTGCTCTGGCCCGGCAAGGGAGCTACGACCTGTTGATTCTGGATTGGATGCTCCCGGGGCTGAGCGGCTTGGAGATTTGTCGTCAGGTGCGATCGCGTCAGGATAATACCCCTGTCTTGTTTCTCACCGCCAAAGACACCCTGGATGACCGGGTCGATGGCCTCGATGCCGGGGCCGACGACTACCTGGTCAAACCCTTTGAGTTGCGGGAACTGCTGGCTCGGGTGCGGGCGCTGCTGCGGCGATCGCTCCAAGCAGAGTCGCCCCAGGGGGAGCCCGCCCCCCCTCGCCTCAGCTTTGAGGGGCTAGAGCTAGACGAAGCCAATCAGTTGGCCTACCGCCAGGGGCAACCGATCGAACTGTCAGATAAAGAAACCCGGCTGTTGGCCTATCTGCTGCGTCACCCCAACCAGGTGTTGACCCACGACCAAATTTACCAAGGGGTTTGGGGCGACCAAGAACCCCCCAGCAGCAATGTGCTGGCCGCCCAAATGCGCCTACTGCGCCGTAAGGTCGAACCCCGAGGCACCCTGCCGATTATCCACACGGTTTACGGCAAAGGCTACCGGCTGGGCCATTAGACCTGGCGCTTCAGTTTGCCCACCCAGCCGTAGGGTAGGCACCGCCAGCCCTGTCCAGGTGTCCTAGCGAAAGAAAGTATTTGCCAGCTGTTCCTAAGATTTAGGATTCAAGAGAAGATTTAGGGCTCAAGAGATAGCGCTTGGGGTGATTACCCCACAGGCCAACCGCTTCTTCCTGTGCAATGCGAAGCGCGACAACAGTTCTCACAGACCAACCCTTCCGTGAGGTCCAGGGCGGCGGAACGCCTTGGTCGCAGGGGCCTGGGGGAGCGAAATCCTCCCAGCGGCCCATCTGGCTTTCTCACCAAGTATCTACACAACCACCTTGACAAGGGCAGGTAGGCACTGCCCACCAGCTTTAATTCAGTGCCACTTGACCCTGCATGGGTTTGCTAACCCCGAGCCAGTTCGCCAAGATAAAGACAATATGTTGAGCGCTTGCAGGTGAAGCCCTGGTTAGGACAACTCAGCGGCTTAGACCCCAAAACCAGCCAGTATTGCTGCATTTTTCGTTCTTCACTTTTCGTTCTTGGGCTACAAGCATGACCTCATCTGACATCGTTGTAATCGGTAGCGGTATTGGTGGCCTGTGCTGCGGGGCATTGCTGGCCCGCTATGGCTACAGCGTCACCCTCTGTGAAAGCCACACCATCCCTGGTGGGGCCGCCCATGGCTTTCAGCGCCAGGGCTTCACCTTTGACTCTGGCCCCTCCCTGTATTCTGGGATGTCCTATCGTCCCTCCACCAATCCGCTGCGCCACGTGCTGGATGCCATCGACGAGACCGTGGACTGGGTCAACTATGACACCTGGGGCGTCTATATGCCTGAGGGCCAGTTTGACACCACGGTGGGAGCCGACCAGTTTGGTGACGTGCTGCGCACCCTGCGGGGAGACGCCGCCGTCCAAGAATGGCGACAGTTGCAAGCGGTCATGGCCCCCCTGGGGCGAGGCGCCACTGCCCTGCCCCCCGCCGCCCTACGCTGGGATTGGGGGGTGCTACAAACCATTGCCCCCTATGCCTGGACGCTACTGCGTAATGGACCGGCGTTGGCCCAGGCTAGCGCCCCCTTTAGTCAAATTTTGGAGCGCACCGTCAGCGATCGGTTTATCCGCGACTGGATGAACTTACTTTGCTTTTTGCTGTCGGGGCTACCAGCCACCGGCACCAGCACCGCTGAGATGGCCTTTATGTTTGCCGAATGGTATCGCCCAGGGGTCACCCTCGACTACCCGATTGGCGGTAGTGCCGCCCTGGTCAACGCCCTGGTGCGGGGGCTGAAAAAGTACGGGGGGACCCTGCGCCTGGGGGCGCATGTGGAGCAGATTTTGGTCACCGACCAGCGGGCCACAGGGGTGGTGTTGCGCTCTGGGGAAACCTTGCAGGCCCATAAAGCGGTGATTTCCAACGCCTCCATTTGGGATACCCTGTCTTTGATTCCCGACGGCGCTTTGCCCAAGGCCTTCCTGGAAGAGCGCCAGGCTACGCCCCAGTGCGAAAGCTTTATGCATTTACATTTAGGCATTGATGGCACCGATCTTCCCCCTGACCTGGCCTGCCACGCCATTGTGGTCAACGACTGGGACACCCCCATCACCGCCCCCCAGAATCTGGTGGTGATGTCGATACCCACAGTGCTGGACCCCAGCTTGGCCCCGCCGGGGAAGCACACGGTTCATGTCTATACCCCCGGTAACGAACCCTATGACCTCTGGCAGGGGCTAGACCGGCAGGGAGCCGCGTACCAGGCCCTCAAGGCCGAACGGGCCGCCTGCATGTGGCAAGCCCTAGAGCGGGTGATTCCTGACATTCGCCAACGGGTCGAGGTGGAACTGACCGGCACCCCCCTCACCCACGAACGGTTTCTGCGGCGACACCGGGGCACCTATGGGCCCGGCTTGCCTCCCCAGCAGGGGCTATTGCCCGGCCCCAAAACCCCGCTAAAAGGGCTGCTGTGCACTGGCGATTCAACGTTTCCGGGGATTGGTCTGCCAGCGGTGGCCGCCAGTGGGCTGATAACGGCTAATACCCTGGCCTCGGTTCGCCAGCACCAGCAAATGTTGCAGCAGGCTCTATAGGCGCGATCGCGTCCTGCCGCCGGGTAAGGGGGTCTTCAGCTCAGTGGCTGGCTGGGCTGAGAAGGATTCAGGCTAGTCCAGTAGCAGGGTTTTGGTCATGATTACCATCCACACCTCGACTCCGCTCGGTGGAACCACATCGACTCCGCTCGGTGGAACCACATCGACTCCGCTCGGTGGAACCACATCGACTCCGCT
>SLIY01000133.1 GCA_007135385.1 Leptolyngbyaceae cyanobacterium CSSed165cm_216 | reverse complement strand
TATCCCTCACAAACCAGGCTTTGACCTGATAGGGCTCCTGCTTTGTAGTCTTATCGGCCTGAACCTGAATCAGCAAGCAAGGATTCACCGTTTTTGCCAGCTGGGGGGCACGTTGCTCCTGCAGTCGTTGCATCTGGATGATGAAATCTGAAACGGTCAACTCAGAAGGTTTGTAGCGCTCTATCCAGGCAATAAGATCGGCTTTGATTGCATCGGTCCCGGCCTGGTTACATAGACAGGCGGCAAATTCGAGCAGTTTCTTTTCAGACATCAGAGCCATATCGGCAAGCCTGGCCTGTAAGCTAATTTCTACAGGCTGAGACCAGGTTTTGGGCCGACAGACTTGGTAGGCCGTAGTGATTTGCTCAGCAAACTGAGATTGGTGAGGCAGCAGTAAGGTCGCCAAAGCATGTTGGTTTATCGCTTGCAAAGCAGACTGTAGCTTCTGGACAGGAATAATAAAGCCAACTTTGGCATCATCCTGTCCATTGTGACGAGCCACCACCATCCCGACGGTGGCCTGATCTGCCTCGCTCCAAACGGGAGAACCGCTAAAGCCAGCTTCTACCGCTAAACCCGTTACTTTCGTATCCTCAATTTGGACCCATCCCCCGTCTACTTCCCCATTAGTGATGGCGGTCAAGTTGCGCCCTGCCGAATCATTACCGGGGTATCCAAAGACTCTCAGTTCAGCCCCGTGGAACCGGCGTAGGGGGACCAATGGTGCTGCCACAGTTCCCACCTGGACCATGCTTGGGAGATACAGCACCGCTACATCGCGCCCGTAGTTCAATGGATCATAGTCATAAAAAATGACCTCAGCTTGGCGAGTATCAGCGGTGTTGAAGAATTCCACGGCCAGGAAATCCCCAATGATCTGCTCCGGTGCCAGTAGAGCTTCACGGACGACATGGGCACAGGTTAGCAGGTACTCTTCTGCCACCAGGACCCCAGTACCGATTATGCATTCAGAATTAACCTGACGAATTTGGGCAATTGCCCGCTTACTCTCTTCAAATCCCATCGGCACCGCTGGAAGTATCTTCTGTTTCTTTTGCCCACTTGAGTTTGACCTGGAAAGTCACATCTCCGCTCACTGAGCCAAATACGACACCCGCCTGAGCCGCCAGCTTAAGGCCGAAGGTGACTTCAACTTCATCAGCCGGAGTGGTGAGGCCTGACTTCATTCTTGAGCAGACTGTTGAAACAACCGGCTTGATGGAGTCTAACGCTTGCTCGAGGGTTTCCGATGCCTGGTAGACCATTTGCCCAGTATTAACCGAAGCAACCCTTTGAATAGAACTATCTCGAGTTGGTGGAGGTCTATCGACTTCGACCAGAAATGCCGTGCCATCTTCAAGTCTGAACTGGGCTAGCTCTTTATCCATAGATGTGCTCGGATATTGGGGACGTTCAGCAATGTATTTGTAATGCCAGAACTGGTACTACCTCTCTAATATCAACAAGCTTCGGCACAAGTTTCCAGATTTTTCCACAGGTCCTTATGTTTGAGGCTGATTTTATCAGCTCTTAAGGGCGTTGCATAACAAAGGTATGAATTAGAGGTGGTCTGCAATGCAGTGCCCCAAGTGTAGAGCTACTCATATCCGTAAGAACGGCAAGAAAAAAGGTAAGCAAAATCACATCTGTGTTGAGTGGAGTCGTCAGTTCATCGACCACTACGATCCGCACCGAGGCTACTCCGATGAGTTCAAACGCGAATGTCTCAGGATGTATGCCAATCAGTCTGGCTTTCGGGCCATTGAACGGGTCAAAGGGGTGCATCACACGACGGTGATCACGTGGGTGAAACAGGTGGGTGAAACAGGTGGGTGCATTGCTACCGGATGCTTATGACCCCGAGACAGTGCCTGACGTCACTGACAACAGTGCAGGTGTTATATCCGTTGCCTGGATGACGTTACTGGATCACAGCGCAGGCAATCCGCCCGCCGGAACCCCCGATGGGTTGCGAGTAGTGGTCGTCTTTGTTGGTATGGATGATCAGTGCGGTGCCATCCTCGTCTAGCAGGTTGGCCGCGCCCGCGTCCAGACTGACCAGGTCGCTGTACAACTCCACTGCCACGGTGCCATCGGCGGCGACTACCAGGTTGGGCAAGTTGCCCTCGTGGGGTCCCTCGGGGTTGCGGAACCCGTGGGGCGTATCGAAGGGGTTGACGTGGCCGCCCGCTGATTTAAACGCCGCCAGATCCGAACAGTCGCCCACGGCGTGGAAGTGCATACCGTGGTAGCCGGGGGGCAGGTCTTTGGCCTTGAGGTTAATCAGCACGCCTTTGTGGGCCTGTTCGACCTGCACCGTGCCGATCGCGGTGCCGCTGTTGTCGATTAGCTCCGCTTGGGTGGTGAGGGCGAGGGCGTCAGTGGGGTAGGCCATCAGGGCCAGGCCAACCAGGCAAAGAGCTAGACCAAAGCGTCTGAGGGGGGTGAGCAAGGTTGTCATGGGGGACATGGGGTCGTCTCCTAGGGGCTGCGGTTCGATCATAAGGCTAACACCAGGAATGTTCGTCTTCGGGATTGTTCAAGAGTTCGCGGATGTTGGCTTCTATCACGCGATAGCCGACATTGCCGTTGAGGCGCTGGCGGCCTTCGTTGAAGATTAGGGTTGGGCTGACGGTAACGGCATGCTGCTTCACTTGTTCTGAGTCTTTGAATAACTCGGCGTAGGCTGCACCATTGGCGATCTGGGTGAGAATTTGATCGGTGGGTAACCCAAGCTGATCTGCGATATCGAGCTGAACCTGGCGATGCGCAATGTTGCGGCCCTGGGTAAAGAAAGCTTCTCGGAACGCCTGGATGGTGCGTTCAAACGTTTTGGGGGGAGTGGTCAGTTTTTCCTGGGCTTCGAGGAGCTTGACGGCATAAAGAAAAATGTTGCACGCCATGGAGGAAATCGGCGGATCCTTGATCCAGACCTCGGGGTGAATTGTGATATGGCCAAACCGCGCTGCGACCTCATGAATATGCTGGCCGTAGCCCGCTAGGCCGCCGCGATCGCACCACTTTGCCTCCAATTTTTCGATGGCGCTGCCAAAGACGGGGATAAAATGATATTCCAGCACAACTTGGTCTGGAAAAGTTTTTTGTAGCTGCTCGATGCGCACCTGAGCAATGTAAGCCCAAACGCACAAAACGTCAGAAAAGTAGGAAATGCGGATAGGTTCCATATTAATTATTGACCAAGCTATGGAGATTATGAAGATGTGGTGTTAGAGAATGGACAGGTCTAACCATAAAAACAGAAGCCTACGTCCTTACACCTCCATTTAGGGCTGTGCGGCCAGGCTTCACCAGGTGGCCATAGTGCTCACACAAAAACCGCACGCATTCGGGGGCCAGGTCAACGGCGGTCTCATCGTAGGCCCCGGTTTCTGGATTCAGCCAGATCAGGGCATAGTCACCTTTAACAAACTGAAAACGGCCTATCTGGCGCAAGGGCTTTAGGGCTGGGCCTGGATCTTCTTCAAGCAGTAGGGGATAAAAGTCCAGTTCGTAGATGGTGACATCTAGCTCTTCCTCAAACCATAGTCGCAGCTTGTAGTCGCCTAAGTATTCGGCTTTGAGCAAGCCTTTTTCAGTCGAATTTTGCCAGTGAGTTGGCTCGTTCGCGAAGGATCGCCAGGACTCCCATTTCATTGCGTCTAACCTACGATTTCAAAGGGTTGATTCTGCATAGCGTGTTGCCACTGTTCTAATAATGCCTCCTCATGGGCTTCAACCCAGGCTTCGACTAATCGTTTCCACTGTACTGGCTCCCGTGGACTAGCACAGGCGATCGCCCCCTGACTCTCCCAAACACCCTCTAAAATCAACTAAAGGCAAACCCCCCCATCACCTGCTACGGGGGCAACCCTATAGAGGCTGGAAACCCGGTAGGTGCCTCAGAGCTAAACAACCCGAACTGGAGGAACCGCAGATGTTGAACGGGCTAAGACAAACGACGCTGTCTTTCCCCAACTTCAATAATCCCCTGCTATTCCAACAAGCCCTCACCCATAGCAGCTACGTCAACGAGCACCCTAGCGCAGGCCCCGACAACGAGCGTCTAGAATTCTTGGGGGATAGCGTTCTGGAATTTGTGGTGCGCGACTTACTCTTTGCCCGCTTTCCCACCATGGCCGAAGGGGAAATGTCCAAGCGGGGCGATCGCCTGGTAGACGAAACCTGCCTCGCTTCCTTGGCTGTCAAGCTCGATATCCCGGCTCAGTTACGGCTGGGCTCAGGGGCTCAGCACGAGCGCCATAACCCCAGCGTCCAGGCCGATGCCTTGGAAGCGGTGATTGGGGCCTATCGGCTGGATGCGGGCTTCACCGCCGCCTACGACTATGTGGCCTCCATCTTTGGCCCCCTGGTGGAGCAGGCCATGGACCTACCCGCCAGTGACCCGGTGAGTGAATTCCAGGAATATGTGCAAGCCCACCTCAGCTCAATGCCACCGATCTACAAAGACCAAGGGGAAACTGGCCCCGACCATGCCAAAGTGTTTACCGTAGAGGTGTGCGTCGAGGGTACCCCCTACGGTACCGGCACCGGACGCAGCAAGAAAGAAGCCCGCAAGCAGGCGGCGATCGATGCCCTCAGGAGGCTAAAGCGATGAAGGCAGCAATTTTAGGATGTGGTTATGTGGGCTCAACGGTGGCGCAACGGTGGCGATCGCAGGGGATGAGCATTACTGCGACCACCACCCAGTCCGCCCGGGTGCAGGAGCTAGAATCGGTGGCCGACCGGGTGATGGTGATGCAGGGCTCTGACGCCACGGCGATGGCGGACTTGGTGCGGGGGCAAAATGTTCTACTCATGTGTGTGGGGGCCGGTCGCCAAGCCGACTACCGGGAGACTTACCTGAATACGGCCAAAACCCTGGTCAAGGTGTTGGAACAGGCCCCCGATCTCAAACAAATTATCTTCACCAGCACCTATTCGGTCTACGGCAACTACGATGGGGCCTGGGTAACCGAAGCTGATCCAGTCAAGCCTGTCACCGACAACCACCGAATTATGGCGTCCACCGAGGACACCCTGTTAGCGGCCGGGAAGGGCGATCGCGCCATCTGTATTTTTCGGCTTGGGGGCATCTACGGCCCCGGTCGAGACCTGGCCAAAATCTATCGCCGCGCCGCTGGCACCACCCGCCCGGGGGATGGGCAGCAAGCCAGCAACTGGATTCACCTCCATGACATTGTGGGTGCGATTGATTTTGCCCGGCAACAGTCCCTCAGCGGGGTCTACAACCTGGTGCAGGATGAAATCCTGACGGTGCGAGAGTTGATCGATCGGGTCTGTCAGGCCCACGACCTAGACCCAGTCCAGTGGGATCCGTCAAAACCCAGCACCCGCCCCTACAATGTGCGCGTGTCCAACCAAAAGCT
>SLIY01000406.1 GCA_007135385.1 Leptolyngbyaceae cyanobacterium CSSed165cm_216 | reverse complement strand
GGCAGAGGCAATCGAGCGGTTGAACTAGTAAGAAGTCGGGAAGCGCAAGGTGGACGGTATACGGTGCAAGGTGAACCGATACCTGCAAACCAAAACTCACCTCCCCCATCACTCCATCACTCCCCTAAACCGACTCCAGGGCAAAAAAGTCAGCAAAAATCTTCTCACTCACCTCATTCAGGCGAACTTGCAGGCGATCCAGAAACTCATGCAGCCCCTGCTGGGTGATTTCATCAATGGTTAGAAAGTCCAGTTCAGAACGCAGGCGACCGAGGGCGCGATCGCTGTCGGTGCGCCAGGTACCGGCTGGGGTGCCAGAAATTTGATGCAAGGATTGTTCGGCTTCCAGCAAACAAAACTGAATGGAGCGGGGGAATTCTCGATTCAGAGTTAAGAACTCGGTCACCCCTTTGGGAGTAATGCGGTACTGGCGCTTGCGATACATTTCGTAGGCACTGGCTGACTTCAGTAGGGCAATCCACTGCAGATCATCTAGGGGGGAGCCCACATCGGTGACCGACGGCAGCAGTATGTAATACTTCACATCCAAAATTCGAGCAGTTTTGTCGGCCCGCTCTAGTAAGCGTCCCAGGCGACCAAAGTGCCAGCCCTCGTTGTGGGACATGGTGGCATCCATCACCCCGGCAAATAGGTGGCTGGCCATTTTCACTTCAGGGAAGAAATTGTGCAGCTCAGACAATAGCCCCACGTTGGCGGCTTCGTTCACCGTGAGATAAAAGGTGTTTACCTGCTCCCACATTTCTGAGGAGATCACCTCCCGCACTGAGCGAGCATTTTCCCGGGCTGACCGCAGACAAGAAATGATCGAGTTGGGATACTCGCGATCGAAGGTGAGAAACCGCAAAATATTCTCGGCGGTGGCCTCTCCGTAGCGCTGCTTGAACATATCTTGATCCCCCGTGGTGATCACCAGGGGTTTCCACTGTTGCTCCATGCCTGGCGGCGCATCGAGCAACAGGTTAAGGTTGACATCGACAAAACGGGCGACGTTTTCGGCCCGCTCGACATAGCGGTTGAGCCAGTAAATGGAGTCGGCGACGCGGCTTAGCATAGAGCGTGAATGGGTGGACGGGTGGACGGGTAGAAGGGTGGATGGGTTTTGGGCTTCGGGTATCTGAATCCCCTCCTGGGAGGGGTAGGGGTGGGTTATTCGGGTTCCGGGTTTTGGTTTGCCCGACACCTAACACCTGATACCTGAAACCCTCAGCAAGGGTGGTCATCTTCCTGCCAGGGGTTACTAAGATTGCACCATGGCATCAGGATTAATGGATTTCACTACCCAGGTGTCTTTGCTGCCGCCCCCTTGGGAGGAATTCACCACTAAAGACCCCCGCTTCAGGGCGACTCGGGTGAGGCCACCAGGATTAACGTAAATATCCTGGCCATACAGAATGTAGGGCCTGAGGTCCACGTGGCAGCCTTCAAACCCGTCATCGATTAGGGTGGGTACTCGGGAGAGACAGAGGGTGGGTTGGGCGATGTAGCCTCGGGGGTTGGCGCGGATGCGATCGCAAAAGTCTTGCCGTTCCTCGTCGCTAGCATGGGGACCAACCAGCATACCGTATCCTCCCGAGGCATTGGTCGCTTTGACCACCAGCTGATCAATATTGTCGAGCACGTGGGCCTGCTGAGTGGGATCTTCACACAAATAGGTGGGCACGTTGGGGATGATTTGGTCTTCATCCAGGTAGTAGCGCACCATCTCGGGCACGTAGGCGTAGGTCAGTTTGTCATCAGCAACGCCAGTACCCAGGGCATTGGCGATCGCCACCCGCCCCTCTCGGTACACCTCCATTAGCCCTGGTACCCCCAGCAGTGAGTCGGGGCGAAACGCCTGGGGGTCAATAAAGTCATCGTCAATGCGGCGATAGACCACATCCACCCGCTCTAGGCCCTTGGTCGTGCGCATTTTGAGGTAGCCGTCTGACACTACCAGGTCGCGACCCTCTACCAGTTCGGCCCCAATTTGCTGAGCTAAAAAGGAATGTTCGAAATAGGCCGAGTTGTACATTCCCGGGGTCAGCACCGCCACTCGAGGATCAATCAGCGGTTCGGGCACTAGGTTTAGCAGAGTTTCTAGCAACTGACTGGCATAGTCATCGACAGCGGCAATCTCCATGGCTGAAAACAGGTGAGGGAAGGTATTTTTCATCACCCGCCGGTTTTCTAGCACGTAGGACACCCCAGAAGGACAGCGCATGTTGTCTTCCAGTACATACCAACGGCCATCTTTGTCCCGCACCAGATCGGTACCGGTAATGTGACACCAGATATTGTTGGGCGGGTTTAAGCCCATGCAAGGCTTGAGAAAACCTGGGGCCGACTCCACCACATGGCGAGGAATCACCCCGTCCCGAATGATCTTTTGATCGTTATAAACGTCATGGATAAAGCAGTTGAGAGCATGAATCCGTTGCTTTAGCCCTTTTTCTAGCCACTCCCACTCGTGCCCTGGCACCACCCGGGGAATCACATCGAAAGGAAAAATTCGCTCGGTGCCCTGGTTATCGCTATAGACGTTAAATGTCACCCCTAGCTTAAACAACGTATTTTGTACCGCCCTCTGCCGCTGCTGTAGCTCTGCCAGCGACATGGCGTTGACCCGCTTGATCAGCAACTCGGCTTCGGGACGGGGCTGGCCCGGGCCGAGAAATAACTCATCAAAGAAGTCGCCAGGGTCATAGGCATCGAATAGCACAGTAAGGGTTCTCCCAAAGAAAGATAACGACCTGAAGCAAGATAACGACCTAGGCTAATGCCCAGCATCATAGGGCAACCGTATTAATCAATACTTGGGCGAGTAGGGATAAAGCTGTAGTTTACGATACGGACTGTCAGGGTCCCAAACAGCTGGAGGCCGAGAAAAAAATACTTATTTTCGTTAATGTTGTCATCGTTTCTTATCTTTTTGCAAGGGATTGTAGCGTCTGGAGCGATGATCAAACCAGACGTCATCCTCAACGGAGAGGAAATGACTTATGGAACTCTTTGACTATGTGATTTTAGGGGCCGGACTGGGAGGACTGTCTGCGGCTGCCTGCCTGACTCGCCAGGGCCATCGGGTCGCGGTGTTAGAACAGCATTACCTGCCGGGGGGCTGTTGCCATACGTTTGACTATGGGGACTACCGATTTTGCGCTGATGTCCACTACATTTCTCAATGTGGCCCAGGGCAGACCATTGACCAATTTCTTAACTACATTGGTCGCGAGGTCTCTTTCAACTCCCTTGACCCGAACTGCATCGATCGGGTGATTACCCCCGACGTAGACTTTGCTATCCCCCTGGGATGGGATCGGTTTCGCGATCGTCTTTTGGCCACCTTCCCTGACGAAGCCGAACCGATTAACCGCTACTGCGACGCCATCCAACACCTGCATAACGACATGCGTCAGTTGAGCCAAGAGGTGCGCTGGTATGACCAGAAGTGGACTGACTGGCTAAAGCTGCCTAAATACCTGGACCTATTTCAAAAGCGCACCTGGACCTTGCAAGATCTCTACGACCAGGTGGGGCTTTCACCCAAGCTGCAAGCGCTTTTGGCCGGGCAAAGCGGCGACTATGCCCTACCCCCGAACGAAATTGCCCTAATTACCCATACCGCCCTGGTGTGGGACTACGCAGAAGGGGCCTACTATCCTAAGCACCACTTTAAGGGGTTGGTAGACACCATCGTCGACGCCATTGTGGCGGGGGGCGGCACGGTTCGCTATATGACCCCGGTGGAGCACATTGAGGTGCGGGACGGCACGGTGCAGTGGGTGACCGCTGGCGGCACTGACTATGTGGCCCGGGAAACCTACATTAGCGATCTTGATCCCAAGTTGACGGTGGACCTGATGCATGGGGCCGCCCTCAGTGCTGGGGAGCGGCAGCGCCTGACCGGCTATGACTATTCTGCCAGTGCCTTTAACCTCTACCTGGGCCTCGACAGCCGCTTTAACCCAGCCGACTATGGCATCGGCAACTGGAATATCTGGTACTACCCCACCGGGGATTTAAATGCTGAATACGCCAATCAGTTGGCGGGGGATCTGGAGCACCCGTGGATTTTTCTGTCCTGCCCCACCCTGAAGTCCACCGCCCCGGGGATGGCGCCTGAGGGGCACCACGTGCTGGAAATTGCTACGGTTTGCCCCTATGAACCTTTCAAGCAACTGCGGGAAACAGACCCCAAAGCCTATAAGGCTAAGAAACGTGAGGTCTACCAGTCGATTATGACCAGCGTGCAGGACTTGATTCCGGATGTAAATCACTACGTTCGCATGAAGGTCTATGGTACCCCCACTACCAGCGAACACTACCTGGGCCAACCCCAGGGGAATATCTATGGGGCGAAGTTGGTGCCTCAACAGGTGGGGCTGAATCGTTTGGGCTACCAAACCGAATTGCCCAATCTTTTCCTGGTGGGGGCTAGTGCAGGGTATCCCAGCGTGCCTGGGGTGATCAACAACGGCATGGATGTGGTGGAGTTGATCACGGGCCGATCGGTACGGCGATCGGCTGCCCTAGCCATGGCCACCTAACTAGCAGCTTGCCTCGCAGCAATACTTTCGCTAACGGTAGGGTTGTGGTGAGGAGTCGAGATCTCCGGGTTCTAGCCCTGGTCTTAGCCCAACTAGCCGGTTGCATGCAGAACCCGGAGATCTGGTGGGGCTCCAGACTACTCCATTAGCAGGGTTTTGGTGAGAATCACCATCCACACCTCGACTGCGCTCGGTGGAGTCACCCCGGTGCTAGTTGCTGGAGGGGCACCCCCGCCCTGGGGCACTGGCAGGGGATCGCTCCAGTCGTTGGGGTCGGCATAACCCAGAGCATGGAGGATTTTGATCGTGCGGTCTAGGGCCGGGAGGCTACCGTAGAGTAAATGGCGTACCCGTTCGGGTCGCGGCGGTTGTGGACTGTTGGCAGACGGCGGCAAGTTGGACGCTGCGCCAGCGCCCGATTCAAGGTATTGCAACATCGGCTCTGTTTCCTTTTGTGGTTGAGGAAAACAGAACGCGAAAACCCTAGCGACCCACGCTTGAAGTGCAAACTGGGTGCTAGGGTTGATCCTAGCCTCGCAATCTGCTTCGGAGATCTGCGGGGTTAGCTGTCTGTTGGTGCGCTAACACCTTCAGGCAGCGCCAAAGTTTTCGAGTCCTGTGTGGTCACCGTTCAGCGGAACGGCTTAATGTAAGAGCATAGTAGGGCAACTCCCTACCGTCAACCGTAGTGCCACAATTGGCAACGAAGTTCCTGACGGATATCAATACTGCTGTGCTGGTTTAGGCCGATATCCTTGGTTTGTTCGGCTCTTCCGACCTAGACATGGGGAAGAGCCCCTGAGCACGAGAAGTCGAGAGAGAAAGAAACGTTAGGAAGGGGTGAAGTGTTTGATATACAAGGGATTGGCTAGAATTAAAGGAGG
>SLIY01000485.1 GCA_007135385.1 Leptolyngbyaceae cyanobacterium CSSed165cm_216 | reverse complement strand
AGATCCAACCTGCTTGCACTTAGAAATTACTGAACGGGCCTTGATTGAAGACACTGACCATACGGCTGAAGTCCTGTCTGCCCTGCGCCAACGTCAGATTCAGCTCAGCTTGGACGACTTTGGTACCGGTTATTCATCCCTCAGTTACCTGCAGCGGTTTCCCCTAGACATCCTCAAAATTGATCAATCATTCGTGGGGAAACTCCAGCCAGAGCGTTATCAGTCAGAATCCGGGGGGATTATTTGGGCGATTCTAAGCCTCGCTAAGGGGATGAATATGACTGTCGTGGCTGAGGGCATAGAGACGGCCTATCAACAACAATGCCTGCTTGACATGGGTTGTCCCATTGGCCAGGGACACTACTTTTCCCATCCCCTGCCAGCGAAAGAGATTACGGCCATGCTCTTGCAGATGCAGTCTGAGGATGCTATTTCCCCGGAAGCCTGCTAGGGCTCTGTCAGTCCTAGTGCCCCCAACTCTGACCACCCTCCCTGTGACTAAACTAGCTCCTGGCATCAACAAAGGGGTCAGACATCCTGCAGGCTGAACAAAGGAGTAGGTGCAACACTTTAACTGAGATTGTTACAATTTTCTATGGGAAAGTCGTAGGAGAGAGCACAATGGCAGTTAATTGCGCAGTGGACTGTAAAGATGGCTGTGTTTTGGGCGACGAGTGCCCCAATCTGAAGTACACCGAAGACGCCGCCAAGTTTATCGCAGATACCCCCCTAGACAAAATGTTGGAAATTGCCGACGGGGCCGTCCGCAAAAAAATCCTCGAACGGGCCTCTCGGCCCCCGAAGTGGGTTTTACCCGAAGACTAGCTGGTACCTGACCCCCTCAACCATAGCGGTTAGAGTGCTGTCAGCCAATACTAGGGGGCATAGTCCTAAGGGGGTGGCCCGTCGGTTGGGCGTAGCGGCAGAGCGGAGACATCCTGGCGGTGCTCTGATCGAATTGGTCCCGCTTCCCCAGCTCAGGTTCTCCACTGCATCACCAAGAGAGCCTGTGGTATCCTTGGTCAAGTGAGTTTTTGGTCAGTGCCTGCGTTTCATTGTGAGCTAAGGTACATCTCCTCATAACTTTGCTTTACTGTTTTCTCTGCGGAGATGTAGACATGTCTATTTACGTTGGCAATCTGTCTTTTGATGCCACCCAAGATCAGGTATCTGAGGTTTTTGCCGAATACGGTACCGTCAGCCGGGTCAGCATGCCCACCGATCGTGAAACAGGTCGGCCTCGGGGCTTCGCATTCGTTGAGATGGAAAACGAAGCTGATGAAACTGCGGCCATTGATGCCCTAGATGGGGCCGAATGGATGGGACGCGATTTGAAGGTTAACAAAGCCCGCCCGCGTGAACCTCGCAGTGGTGGTGGTGGCGGCGGTGGCAGTTGGAACAGCCGCCGATAGGGTCACTGGCCGATGACTATTGGTTAGCATGGTCTTGCTAGCATCCCCCTATAGCAAGTTTAGACTTGCGCTCATCCCTTAGTTATCGGCTCCCTTCTCAGGCAGAGACTGTCCCCTTTGTAAGGTGTTCGGTGGATAGGGCTTAGGTGATTCCCAGGCCTATCGATAATTGATTTTCAGGAGATCTAATGGCCCAAGTTGTTTTGGGAGAAGACGAAAACATTGAATCCGCCCTGCGGCGCTTTAAGCGTAAAGTATCCAGGGCTGGTATTTTTTCCGACATGCGGAAAAATCGTCATTTTGAAACCCCCATCGAAAAGCGTAAACGTAAAACTCTGGCCCGCCATAAGCAGCGCCGTTGGAGCTCTAAGCGCTAGGCCTCACGACCACTCCCTAACGGCTCAGGGAGCATGGTCTTGAGCCAGGTAATTCTCCCCATCTTTTCACAGGAACTAAAGCATGACCCCAGAGACCGCTCGTGATCTATCTACCCTGCGGTCAAAGTTTTATCATTTGCTGGGGGCAAAATTAGATGTAGCCGTGACTATCGCTCGCGAAAAGTCCTATGCCAGTACCCTACCTAAGGTTTCATGGACTGATCAGCAGCAGCGGCTGAACTACCTTTGCCTCTATGCCTATTCAGCACCAGATATACTGGTGCCAGATCGTCCGCTAGTGCTGCGAATTGGGGTTAATTTGGGGGCTGAGTTTATGGCCAATACCAAAGGGGGGCGTGGCATGCGCCGCTACAATCAAGACTGCCAATTTTATCTGACATTGATGCCCGAAGAGGTTTTAGATGCTGTGCCCTGGTTAGTGGTAGCCATGCATCGACACATGCAGGATTGGCAGACTCGCCCAATGGCCCCCTATGGGCTGGCCTCTAGTCAGCCATTGGGGGCGGTCACATCAATGTGGACCCAGGCCGCCAGACAGCAGGTCTATAGGTCGTTGCAGGCTACAGAAGGCGTGGGCTTAGACTATACGGCTATGGTAGCCGTCGCCGATAAAGCTTGTATGAGTTGATCCACCTGGTGAGACTGATGGGTTGCCATCAGGGTAATGCGTAATCGGCTGCTGGGCACTGTGGGCGGGCGTACGGCGGGTACCCACAACCCGGCTTGCTGAAGCTGTTGACTGGCTGTGAGCACAGCCCTGGCTGATGAGCCTTCTAAGCTAATGATCGGTGAGGCAGACGGCAGCGGTTTGAGTTGAGGGGGTGCTGCTGCCCCAAACAGCCGATCTAGCCCTTGGCTGACTAGGGCAACGTTTTGCCATAGGGTACGGCGGCGGTCAGGTTCTTGCTGAATAATGTGTACTGCTGCTAGGGCTGCTGCCGTGGCGGCAGGGGTTAGGCCTGTGGTGTAAATCCAACCTGGGGCTCGGTTGCGCAAAAAGTCAATCAACGTTTGAGAACCGGTCACATAGCCTCCCAAGCTACCCAGGGCTTTACTGAGGGTGCCCACGGTAATCAAGGGCCGACCGGCACAGCCTAAATGCTCTACGGCCCCTGACCCGCTTGTCCCAAACACTCCGGTGCCATGGGCTTCGTCCACTAGCACCATGGCATTGTAGTGCTCGGCTAGATCGAGGATGTGGGGCAGGGGGCAGAGGTCACCGTCCATACTGAATACGCTGTCGGTGGTAATCAGGCAGCGGCGATGGCGATCGCGGTGTTGCTCTAGTAAAGCCTTTAAGTGGGCCATATCGCTATGGTGGTAGTCCAGGGCGGCGGCTCCACTGGCTTTGGCCCCAGTCTTGAGGCTAGAGTGGTTGTATTCATCTCCGAGGACCAAATCTGGGGTGCCTACCAGGGCGGCGATCGCTCCCAAATTAGCCAAATACCCAGAGCTAAAGACGATCGCATCGTCAGTGCCTTTTAAGGCGGCGATCGCCTGCTCTAACTCCCGGTGCAGTTCGCGATGGCCGCTGAGTAAGCGCGAGCCGGTGCTGCCAGTGCCGTAGGTGTGGATGGCAGCGATCGCCGCCGCCGCCAGTCTGGGGTCGCTGGCCAGTCCCAGGTAGTCATTGCTGGCAAAGTTGACCAGGGTTTGCCCCTGGCGCTGAATAGTCGGTCCTGCCATGCCGTCGATCGCCTGTACCGAGCGATAGCGGTGGGCCCGGTGCAGGGCCGCCAGAGATTTATCCAGCCAGTCGTAGGGCGTTGTGCCCATAGGTGAGCCTGCCTTACCTGATTAGGTGAGAGTTTGCTGTGGCATCAGCGCGGCCAGGCGCTGGCGACGGCGACGCGACCAAAGTTTAGGAATCAGGCGCATCCGGCGTCTAAAGGTGCTCCACTCCTCGGCGCTCAACTGGATCTGCTGCCAGGTGGGGCGGGCCAGCAATTGCTCAGACCAGCGCCTTAGCCCAGGATAGCTGACCAGCGAAACCCCTAAATCAGGCAGTTTATGGATGATGGTGCCCGCCACAATCTCTGCTAGCGTCAGCTGATCGCCTGCAAAATATTGGGAGTCGGCCAGCAACTCTTCCAGAAAACCCAGGGTCGTTGTCGCCCGTAGCTGAGCATACTCGATCTCCGTTGATGGCTCGCCGGAGCGGTGGTCTTGCATGAGCAGCTTAAATACCGCTGGCAGCAGTTCGTTGAGGGTCACCAGCTGCACCATGCGGACGGTGGCCAGTGCTCTGGGATTGGTGGGCAACAGCGGGCGATCGGGATAGCGGGCCTCTAGATAATCTAAAATCGCCAGCGACTCAATCACCCGAAAACCGCCGTCTACCAACACCGGTACATGGCCAAAGGGGTTCACCGCCAAAAACTCCGGCTCCAGCTGCTTGCCGCTGAGATCCACCGACACTAGCTCAAAGGGCAGCTGCTTTTCGAGCAGGGCTAGCCACACCGGGCGGGCATACACAGAGGGACGGGCATAGTAGAGCTTCAGCATGGGCGTGTTGCCATAAAAGATGGGTGGCTTGAGCTTTAGATATTAAACAAGACCGATCAGTCTCAATTCGTCTATCATCAAATCCTGGGCCCTGGTAACCCTGCCGCTAAATGCCTGCGCGAAACGCCTTGGCGGCCGCCAGTCGAGAGGTTTGCGCCATCAGCACACACCGGGTTAATAGGTTGAAATCTAGATCGGCTAGCCCAGGCAATTCGCTGCGATCAATCGATTGGTAGCCCCCGTCTCGCAGACGATAGAGACTGAAAACGCCATCCTCCCAAAACCACACCTCAGGTACGCCCAGTGCCCTGTAGCGAGCCAGTTTATCAATGCCGCCGCTGGTGAAGACCACCTCAATCGATAGATCAGGAATAGGCTTAGATTGGCCAAAACAATAAGACTGGTCAGCCTGTACAAAGGCTTCTCCAGCCTTTTCTTGATCCATGGAGCCGGTAGGTTCAAACTCGATCTCGTGCTCAACGAAAAAGATGCCTAGCAACAAAGCGATGACGGCGCTAAGTAGCTGGTGCTCTCGTCCGGGCATGAGGATCTCAACCGTATTCTTGTAGTAAAACAGCTTTATCCCAGGGGCCTGGTCAAACCCCTGGCGAATCAACTGGAACTGCTCCCAAGTGCGTTCAGCCTGGAGAATGCGTTGGTCTTGAATGGGTTGTTTGAGTACCTGAACCATCCCTATCTCCCCTCATTGCCCGACCCCGACTGGGTCTTTAAGGGCTCTACCGCCTGTCCGTCTCCATTATGGACACAGAAGAGAGGGGTTAAGCCCATCAAAAGGGACTAGTTCTTAGCGTTGCTTCCCTGTGGTGCATTGCTTCGCGAATGCACCCTACGGCACCCTAAAAATTAAACTTGACGCTGAACTAGCCGCCTATACCACCCGAATCACGGCCTTCCCCATCACCTGGCGCTGTTCGAGGTGGCGCATGGCCGTGGGGACTTCGCTCAGATTGTAACGCTGGCCAATGCAGGGGGCAATCTTGCCCGCCGCTAGAAGATCGCGCAATGTCAGCAGATCAGCTTGATTGGGTTTTGACGCCAGGCACGCCACCCGGCGGCCGCTAATCTTCGACAGCAAAGGCCCCAGCAGCATGCCCTGAAGAAATT
>SLIY01000063.1 GCA_007135385.1 Leptolyngbyaceae cyanobacterium CSSed165cm_216 | reverse complement strand
CCGTCTCTCCTGCCAGTCGGGGTTTCTAGTAAGGAGGTGGACAAAAATAAAGGGCTCAACGTGGCTGGTTTAGACTCCGCTCAACCAGCGACGAGGCCTGAGCGGAGTCGGCGAGGCCTGAGCGGAGTCGGCGAGGCCTGAGCGGAGTCGAAGGCCGGATCAAGGATCAGTCAGTCATTGTGTCCATGTACTTACATAAGCAGGCATAAGGATGACAGGAATCCCATGACACAAAGGGGTTTCCACATTAGCCCATAATCGGTTTACTGCCGCCGGAGAGTACCAGTTTTTTCATCCTCGGCATTGTTAGCGACTGAGCATGCGAATGATTTCGTCATTCAGTTCCCGAAAGACTCCCCTGGGGCTGACCTCATCCAGCATGTCCACAATTCGCTGAATCTGAGCGTCTGTCAGATCTCGGTTGCCCGTTAGGGACTCAAGCTTCACTCTGACCACATGGTTGCGAATGGCCTCCACCGAGGCGCGGTTGGCTACCATGTCGGCCACCACCTGGTTGGACTTGGCAAACTGAATAAAGTCTTTGTTGAGCAGGGCATAGGATAGCTCCCCCTTTTTGTTGGTGTAGGCATCCACCACCGCTTGATATTCGGCACTGTCCACCGTCGCCAGTTCTTCTGGGGTCTCCGCTTCGGTGCCCGGTGATTCTTCATAGCTACTCAGCTTCACTGGCCCCCGCCGAGAGTAGGGCGTACCGGATGTGAGATCAATGGCCTCCTTAAAGGCGGTGAGGGGAAACACCTCAAGGTTGGTATTGGTCGAAGGCTCAGGTTCCCCCGTGCGGCGATTCACAGAGGCCAAGCCAGGCTGCTCTGTATCGTAGCGCATGATCACAATCCCCGCCTTGCCCCCTTTCAGCTTTTGGCGATAGGCCGCTGCGTCTAAGGTGGATAGCTCAACCAGTTTGGTTCTAATCACTGCCGTACCTCATTTATCAAGTGCTAAAGGAAAAAAGTGCTGGGAAGCATTGGCCTGGACTCCAGACCGTCCAGCACCTGCATAGGATAAATTATCGCTTTCTTTGACCTCCCCTCCTGGCTGCTCAACGACCCCAGAGGGCAGATTTCAGGGGTCGTCCCGGTTGGTTGTGTAGCCTCTGCATAAAAGCGCTAATCTGTTGTATTAGGTAGTGTTAGCCGGGTCGACTCGATCGTGATATCGTCCTCATGCTTCCCTAGCCTCGCACCTCGGTGCGACCTTGTCAGTAGGCTGCCCCCTCGTTAAGGTCCAGACCCATGCCCTCCGCCCTTCGCCTGTTTCGGGATGACAACAACGGTTATAAGTCCTTTGAGATGCCAGGGGCTAAGCCCCACTACAACCCCGATCGCCCTGGACAGGTAGAACACATCGCCCTGGATTTGAGCCTGGATCTGGAGGCCAAGACCTGCGAGGGCACCTGCAAGATGCGGATTAACCCAGTGCGCGATCGCATCGATAGTCTTACCCTGGACGCCGTGAATCAGCAGATCGAGTCGGTGAAGGTGGGCAGCGCCAAACAAGCCTTTGACTACGACGGTGAGCAGCTGCAGATTCGGTTAAAGAAACCCACCGTCGCCGGGCAGAGCTTTACCCTCACCATTGCCTATCGCCTAGACCAGCCGGAGCGTGGCCTTTACTTCATTGGCCCCGACAAACACTACCCGGACAAGCCAGTGCAGGTATGGACCCAGGGGGAAGACGAAGACTCTCGCTTCTGGTTTCCCTGCTTCGACTATCCCGGCATGCTCTCCACTTCAGAAATTCGGGTGCGGGTTCCGGCCCAGTACCAAGTGGTCTCCAACGGTGAACTGGTGGACACCAGCGAAGACGGCGACCACAAAATCTATCACTGGCACCAGCAGCAAGTGCACCCCACCTACCTGATGGCCCTGGCTGTGGGCCAGTTCGACGTCATCCAAGACCAGTGGCAAGACATTCCCGTCACCTACTATGTGCAGCAAGGCCGCAGCGATCAGGGCCAGATCACCATGGGCAAGACCCCCCGCATGGTGGCTTTTCTGAGCGACAAGTACGGCTACAAATACGCCTTTCCCAAGTACGCCCAAGTGTGCGCCGCCGACTTCATCTTTGGTGGCATGGAAAATACCTCGGTGACCATCCTCACCGATCGCTGCCTGCTGGATGAGCGGGCTGCCCTGGACAATCGCAGCTCTGAATCTCTGGTGGTGCACGAGCTGGCCCACCAATGGTTTGGGGATCTGCTGGTGATCAACCACTGGAGTCACGCCTGGGTGAAAGAGGGCATGGCCACCTACTCCGAGGTGATGTGGACCGAGCAGGAGTACGGCCCCGATGATGCCGCCTATTACCGGCTGGGGGAAGCCCGCAGTTACCTGAGCGAAGACAAAAGCCGCTATCGCCGCCCCATGGTTACCCACATTTATCGGGAGGCGATTGAGCTGTATGACCGCCACATCTACGAAAAGGGAGCCTGTGTTTACCACATGATTCGGGCCGAACTGGGGGACGCTCTGTTTTGGCAGGCGATTCAGACCTTTGTCAACGATAACGCCCACCAGACCGTAGAAACCATTGACCTATTGCGGGCGATCGACAAAGCTACTGGCCGTAACCTGCGGCCCCTGTTTGACCAGTATGTGCTGCGGGGCGGCCATCCCGACTATAAGGTGGCCTATAGCTGGGATGGCGACAGTAACCTGGCCAAGGTCACCGTCACCCAAACCCAGGCGAAAGATGGTGATACCAGCAGCACCAGCGGTCTGTTTGATCTGCGCATTCCCATTGGCTTTGGCTATGTCAGCAACGGCAAAACCCAAAAGGTGGAGGTAAAACCCTTCACCGTGCGGATCCACGAGCGAGAGCAGGCGCTGTTCTTTCCGCTAGATAAAAAGCCCGATTTCATTAGCTTTGATCTGGGCAACCACACTCTGAAGACGGTGGAGCTAGAGTATCCTATGGCCGAATTGAAGGCCCAGCTACACCATGACCCCGACCCCCTGTCCCGGATTGAAGCCGCGATCGCCCTGGCCAAGAAAGGTAACCTAGACGCGGTCAACGCCCTTACCGAAGCTCTCACCGCAGACCCCTTTTGGGGGGTGCGGGTGGAAGTCGCCGAGCAATTGGCTTCTGTCAAACTGGACCAAGCTGTGGCTGGGGTGTTGAACGGGCTCAAAGATCCCGAAGCTCGGGTGCGCCGGGCGGTGGTCGGTGCCCTTGGAGAGGTTAAAACTGCCGACAGCTATAAGGCTCTCAAGAGCGTAGCCGAAAAGGGCGACCCCAGCTACTACGTTGAAGCCGACGCCATTCGTGCTCTGGGCAAAGTCGGGGCCGCCGATCTGGAGGGCAAATCTAAGGATAAAAAGACCCTAAAGCTGCTGGAGAGCATTCTAAAAGAACGTCAGGGTTGGAATGAGGTGGTGCGATCGGGGGCGATCGCTGCCCTCAGCCAGTTTAAAACTTCAGAAGATGCTCTAGATCTGGTGCTGAAGTACACCGAAGCTGGCACCCCCCAAGCTCTGCGGCTGGCGGCTATTCGCGCCCTGGGTACTATTTCCAAAGGCCAGAGCAAACCTAATGTGGAGCGGATTCTAGACCGGCTCGACACCATTGCCAGCGAAGCCTTCTTCCTCACCCAGGTATCGGCGGTGTCAGCCCTCGGCACCATGGAGACCAGTCGGGCAATCGGCATTCTGCAAAGTCTGGCCGACCACACCCCGGACGGCCGTGTCCGCCGCCGCGCCCAGGAAGCCGTGCAGCAGGTGCAAAAGGCGATTGGCAAAGACAAAGCGGTGGAAAAGCTATCCCAGGAGGTGGATGAGCTGAAAAAAACGAATCAGGAGCTAAAAAGTCGCCTGGAAGCCCTAGAGGCCAAAGCGAAGTAAACCGCAGCTATCTGAGGCAGCAATTCTCATTTTGGTAAATTGGCCGTTCGACCTGAGCCTGTCGAAGGGTGAACGGGCTTGCTCCCTCAGGGAGCCCCTGCGTGTTTCATGTCGCTTGCGCAACGACAAGCTCAGCCTGATCGGTCTTTTGTCAATCAGTCAAGTCATACTGAGAATTACTGTATCTGAGGGCTACAGAGAAAATGCTCAGCCATACTTGCTAAGCTGGGGGTTAGCCCAGGGTAGGTTGCGATGACTAAAGCCAGCATTCTAGAGCCAGGGAAAGCCTACACTTTCCGCAACTATTTTGAAATGGCCTACGAGCCAGATGACATTCTGGCGGAGTTTGGTGTCACCCTGGAGCGGCGATCGCTGACACTGCCAAATGCCAATGGTAATGTTAGTCAAATTGTGGCGCTCAAAAGTAGCCTCCAGGGCCGCCTGCCCTACGTCAGCCTCACCAGCGAAGCCGCCCGCCGGGAAATTTTAATTTCGCCCATCGTGCTGGCACTCATTGACCAGACCCAAGCTCAGCTGCGCATCGAGTACTCTGTTAACGTCTCCGAGCAGCTCAAGGGTTCCCTTGACTACTATCTACATACCGATCGCAGTCTGCTCATTATTGAGGCTAAAAATGCTGACCTGGCGCGGGGGTTCACCCAACTTGCCGTCGAACTGATTGCCCTAGACCGCTGGACCAACTCAGAGGAACCGCTGCTCTACGGTGCGGTTTCCACGGGGGATGTGTGGCAGTTCGGGCGGCTGCATCGCCAGCAACGGCGGATCGAGCAAGACCTGAACCTGTACCGAGTGCCCGCCGACCTGGAAGAACTCTTTCAGTGTCTGACTGGAATTTTGACCTCCGCCTAGTACAGAAAGGCAGCGGATTGGGCTGGTTGGTCGGGGTGGGTAACTTGTCTGACTGTCACAGAGTAGGATAGGCAAGTTCTGAGATCTATTGTTACTGTTGGTAACAGGGGTTGATTTCCTGATTAAATCTTCCCCTCCCAACCCAGCGGTCTGTGCTAGATTGGGCGTAATTTGCTGCTAGAACTCTAATCCATATGACGATTGCAAAGCGGGGACTAATTTTAAGCGCAACTGCCCTAGCTGTAGCTGCGGTTTCTGTGACCGGGGCAGGGCTGCATTTGTCCCAAAGCAAAGCCTTCTTCCAAGAAAGTCCGAAGGAGCTGGTGGATGAAGTTTGGCAGCTGATTGATCGTAATTATGTCGACGCCACGTTCAATCAAGTGGACTGGGAAGCCGTTCGCACTGAATATTTAGAGCGCGACTATACCAGCCAAGAAGAAGCCTACGTGGCCATCCGTGAGATGCTGGAGCAGCTGGATGATCCTTACACCCGCTTTATGGATCCCCAAGAGTTCCGCAACATGCAAGTTGACACCTCTGGGGAACTGACTGGTGTCGGTATCCAAATCTCTCAGGATGAGGATACTAAAGAGATTATGGTGGTAGCCCCGATCGAAGACACCCCCGCGGCGGATGCCGGGATTCGGTCTAAGGATGTGATTCTGTCCATTGATGGCGAGTCCACTGAAGGCATGGAACTGAATGATGCCGTCAGCAAGATTCGGGGACCCGTTGGCTCTGAGGTGGTGCTAACCATTCGTCGGGGCGATCGCGAGATGGATATCCCCATTACCCGAGCTCGCATTGAGATTCATCCAGTGCGCTATGACGTGCGGACCGGTCCTGAAGGGCCCGTGGGTTACATTCGTCTGACCCAATTCAGTGCCAATGCCGCCAGCGAAATGAGTGACGCCATTGAGAGTTTGGAAAGTCAGGGGGTGACAGGTTATATTCTTGACCTGCGGTCCAACCCGGGCGGCCTACTGTATTCCAGCATTGACATTGCTCGCATGTGGCTCGACAATGGCACGATTGTCTCCACCGTCAACCGCCAAGGTGTGGCCGATGAAGAAAGTGCCAACAATCGTGCCCTCACCGATAAACCGCTGGTGGTGTTGGTAGATGGTGGATCGGCCAGTGCCAGTGAAATTTTGTCTGGGGCGCTGCAAGATAATGATCGGGCTGTGTTAGTGGGTACTCGTACCTTTGGCAAAGGGCTGGTGCAGTCAGTGCGCAGCCTCGGGGATGGTTCCGGGGTAGCCGTGACTGTGGCCAAGTATCTCACCCCCAGCGGTCGCGACATTGACAAGCACGGTATTGATCCGGATATTGCCGTTGAACTGAGCGATGAGGAGCGGGAGCTACTGGCCGAAGATCGCGATCGCATTGGCACCAGTGACGATCCACAATTTTCTCGGGCCCTGGATACGCTGAGCGATGTGATTCGGGCCGCCCAGGCTGGGGAAAACCTCACCGTTGCCCCGAGCAACTAAAGGAAACCTGACCACAGCTATTTAATTCCGCTTTCGGGCCGGGCGCTTTAAAGGTTTACCGCTGAGGACCACGAGCACTAAGGCGGCAGCAATCATGCCGCCAGCGGCACCAAAGGCTAGCAACACCCCAAATGGTATCTCGATAGACTGGAACGCCAGCCATCGGATCGACACTGGGGTGGCATTTTGTACAGCAATAATGGCGATCGCCACGACCCACAGGGCTGGCACGAGGGCCAAGACAAATTTAATCATGGGGCTCACAGTTTAGTAGTTGCCAAGGCACATGTCTTTTGAGTAGTATAGTCAACTGGGCTATACGAGAAGAATCATGGCAAAACGGGTACAGATAGTTCTCACAGAAGATATTCGCAAACTAGGATACAACGGCGACCTGGTAGAGGTGGCCCCTGGCTATGCACGTAATTATCTCATTCCTAATGGCAAGGCTGTACGCACCACCCCCGGCGTACTAAAGCAGGTGGAACGGCGGCGGGAAGCTCAGCGGCAGCGTCTGCTAGAGATTAAGCAAGAGGCCGAAGCCACCAAGACGGCTCTGTCCACCATCGGCATGTTTACCATTCAGAAACCGGTGGGCGAGAATGAAGCTATTTTTGGTACGGTCACCTCCTCTGATGTGGCCGATGTGATTAAATCTCTTTCTGGTAAAGAGGTTGATCGCCGCGATATCAGCGTTCCTGATATCAATAAGCTGGGTGAGTATCAAGCGGAGGTGAAGCTGCACCCTGAAGTGACGGCCATGGTAAATCTGCGGGTGATTGCTGAGTAGATCATCTTTTGCTCTTCGTGGGACACTCCCCAGAGGTTCTGCCTGCTTCTATCGCCCCCCGTAGGCTTAGGCCAATTGGTCGGACCGTCCAAGGTAGCCTCAGACATTGAATGTTTGGGGCTATTTTGATTCTAAAATATAGTACAAAGGAACTTGTTTGCGGGTTCTTCTAGGGGATGGGTCAGTATAGCTAGAACCCCGGTTTCTGCGTCGCTGCTCAAGCGACATAATCTGCTGGCTGGCCAAGAAACCGGGGTTCTGTACCGGCGTTCTTGGTGAATCCGTGCCCCACCCCCAAGATGAACTTGATATAGTGATGGCCTAGGCCAAAACCTGACCCCAGCCGCCATATCTAGAGTCCTATGGTTCAGAATCTCAAGTTTGATGCGGTCAGCGATCGCCTCCCTCCCCAGAACATAGAGGCAGAAGAAGCCATTTTGGGCGGCATTCTACTCGATCCAGAGGCCATTGGCCGGGTGATGGAAATCCTCACCCCTGATGCCTTTTACATTGGGGCTCACAAAGATATTTATCGAGCGGCCCTAGACCTGCATGCCAAGGGCCAGCCCACGGACTTGATGACCATCACCGTCTGGCTTAAGGACCACGATAAGTTGGAGAAGGTGGGGGGGCAAACCCGCATTGCCCAACTGGTGGATCGCACCACCAGTGCTGCCAATATCGACCAGTACGCCACCCTGGTGATGGATAAGTACACCCGGCGGCAGCTGATTCAGACCGGGGGCGAGATTTCACAGCTAGGCTATGACACCACCATTCCCCTGGAAAATGTACTGGACCAGTCAGAGCAAAAGCTGTTTGGCATTACCCAGGTGCGGCCCCAGGGGGGCTTGACCGCCACCTCAGATATCTTGATCGACACCTTCTCAGAAATCGAGCAGCGCTCCTTGGGGGTGGTGCTGCCCGGTGTACCCTGTGGCTTCTATGACCTGGATGCCATGACCCAGGGGTTCCAGCGCTCTGACCTGATTATCGCGGCGGCGCGTCCATCCATGGGAAAGACAAGCTTTGTGCTCAACATTGCCCGCAATATTGCCGCCCTCCAGAAACTGCCCGTGGCAATCTACAGCCTGGAAATGTCCAAGGTGCAGCTGGTCTATCGCCTGCTGTCTAGCGAAGTGGAGATGGAGAGTAGCCGCCTGCGCACCGGCCGCATTGCCCAGCACGAGTGGGAAAAGCTGGGCCACGCCATTAGTGTGCTATCGCAGATGCCGGTGTTTATCGATGATACCCCCAATATTTCCGTCACAGAAATTCGCTCCCGTTGTCGGCGGTTGCAGGCCGAGCAGGGGGGTGCCCTGGGATTGATTTTGATCGACTACTTGCAGCTGATGGAAGGGGGCGGTGATAACCGGGTGCAGGAGCTGTCGAAGATGACGCGATCGCTCAAGGGCCTAGCCCGAGAGCTGAACGTGCCGATCATTGCCCTGTCGCAGCTCAGCCGGGGGGTCGAATCTCGCACCAACAAACGCCCGATGATGAGCGACCTGCGAGAGTGCGTCACTGGAGATACATTGGTTGTCCTTGCCGATGGTCGTCGGCTACCCATTCAAGATCTAGTGGGCAGTACACCAGAGGTAATTAGCTTAGATGCCCAGGGTAAGCTCACCCAAGCCAGGGCCGATTTGGTGTGGCAAGTTGGTACTCGTCCGGTTTATGAGTTGACTACCGCTAGCGGGCGCAAAATTCAAGCCACCGAAAAGCACCGGCTCTACACCCTCGATGGCTGGCAGCAACTCCAGCATTTGAAGAAAGGCAGTCGGATTGCAGTAGCTCAATCTTTACCTGAACCAGCTCAAGCGGAAACCTGGCCAGAGTTGCGGCTGGCTCTGCTAGGCCAATTGATCGGAGACGGTAGCTACCTTAAAGGCCAACCACTGCGATATACAACCGCCTCGGAAGACAATAGTCAGCTGGTTAAATTAGCCGCTGAACAGGAATTTAGTTGTGAGGTCAAACGCTATAAAGGTAGATGTCAGTGGCATCAACTGTTGATCTCTGGCAATGGTAATCGCTGGCATCCAGCTGGTGTAAATCTTTGGCTGCGCCAGCTCGGTATTTTTGATCAGCCTTCTAGGGAAAAGCGGATTCCAGCTCAGATATTTCAGCTTTCCAATCAGCAGATCAGTGTACTTTTGAGACACCTGTGGGCAACCGATGGCTGTATCTCAGTGCGTCAAGGCCGAGGTGGAGATGCCGTATTTTTCTCCACCAGTAGCAAAGGTCTAGCTCGTGATGTTGCAGCCTTGCTTTTACGCTTAGGGATTTGGTCTTCGGTATTTTGGCAGCCAAGTCAGTGTTTTACGGTCAACGTGCAGGGCAGCGTTAACCAACTGAGATTTTTAGCTAAAGTGGGTGCCTTTGGCCCGAGGGTAGAAACCGCAGCGGCTTTACAAGCAAAACTGGAAAGTGTAGTCTCAAATCCCAATCGCGATACGTTGCCAAAAGAGATTTTTAATCATGTTAAGGCCGACATGCAGGCTCAGGGCATTAGCCATCGTCAAATGGCAGCGTTACGAGGTACCTCCTATGGGGGATCGGCACACTTTAAATTTGCTCCATCCCGGCAGACGCTGTTGAGCTACGCCGAAATTTTAAACAATGAAGCCTTAAAAGAAATCGTGGCGGCAGATATTTTCTGGGATGAGGTACTTTCCATTAAGCCTGTCGGGGAGGCAACCGTATACGACCTGACTGTACCGGGGCCTGCTTCGTGGTTAGCAGACGGCATCGTTTCCCACAACTCGGGTGCCATCGAGCAGGACGCCGACTTGATTATGATGCTGTATCGCGAGGAGTACTACGACCCAGATACCCCCGATCGCGGCATTGCGGAAATCATTGTCACCAAGCATCGGAACGGCCCAACGGGGACGATTAAGCTATTGTTTGAGCCCCAGTTCACCCGCTTCCGCAACCTGGCTACCCCAGGCATCTAGAGCATGGGTACCATATGTTAAGTCCCGGGGGGCTTGGGCTAATTGACGATGAATTTCGGGGCACCCCAGGGCAGAACCCTGGGATCGGTACCGGCGTTCTAGCATGTTGCCATGCTGCTTCTTTATATCAGCCGTGGTGGCTAGACTGATGGGGCATGAGAGAATGGGGCTTCTCCAGACCGTGGGTTTCCATCAAGTTCTGATCCCCCATCACCACCTGGGGACAGCCATCGGCAATCACATGGCCATCGTCAATCAGCACGACGCGATCGCAGACCTCCAACACAAATTCCAGATCATGGGAAGAAATCAGCAGGGTTTCGGAGGCGGTTTGTAAAAAGCGAATCAGCCGTCGCCGGGTGCGCAAATCCAGGTTGGCGGTCGGTTCGTCATAGAGCAAAATTTTGGGGGCCATGGCTAGCAACCCCGCGATCGCCACCATCTGCTTTTCCCCCCCCGACAGATGGTGAGGTAAGCGTTCCAGTAGGTGGGTTACCCCCGCCATCTCAGCTGCCTCAGCCACCCGAACCGCCACCTCCTCTGAGGAAAAGCCCATGTTTTGGGGACCAAAGGCAATGTCATCCCACACCGAGGCCGAAAACAGTTGGTCATCGGGGTCTTGAAACAGCAACCCCACCTCCGGCCGAAACTGGCCAGGGGTCAGGGGCTCGCCAAACAAAATAATGTCCCCCGATGCTGGGGGCAGCACCCCACACAGCAGCATAAACAGCGTTGTCTTGCCACAGCCATTGTGGCCAATGACGCCCACCCGTTCCCCCTGGCGAATTTCTAGGGAAATGTCGCACAACACGTCGGGGCGATCAGGGTAAGCAAAGGAGATCGACCGAGTCTCGATCGCCTCTGTTGCTTGACCTCCCTTGACCTGGGCCTCAGCTATGGTCGAACCAGAACTTAGCCTATCGATAGTGCCACCTCTACTGCAACAATACAAACCGCCATGGCCAACACGGCCACGGTCAACCCCCAGCCCACTAGGGACTGGGCATCGACATTGGTCCTTCCTAAGGTAGCCTGGTTACCCTGGCCATAGCCATACCCCCGCAACCGCATCGCTTTGTATACCCGCTCTGACTGTTCATAGCTGCGCAGCAGCAAGCTACCCACCAGCATGGCCAGCTGCTGTACCGTGCGGCGACTAACTCCCCAGCGTCGGGGCTGATGGCCAAAGCCCCGCAGCGCCATAGATTTCTGCATGGTGGCCAGATTGTCAGCAATTTCGTACAGATAGCGGTAGGCCAGCAGGGTCATATCCGCCAAAATCACCGGTAGCCCCAGCCCCCGCATGGCCTGGATAATGGTCAAAAATGGGGTGGTGCCCAACAGAATAAAGCCCAGGGTCAAAATTGAGACAAACCGCACCACAATTAAGCTGGCTGCCTCTAAACCCTCCTGACGTAGGGCTAACCAACCCCACTGGGCGATGACTGTGTCTCCAGCGGTAAAGGGCAGCAGCACCACTACGGCGGCAATAAACAACCCTGGGTAACGCAGTCGATGGCTTAAAAAGCCCAGGGGTAGCCTCGATAGACCATAGAGTACAGCGGCGATCGCGGCGATCGGCAACAGCAAGATCCCTTGCTGCACCGTGGCAAAGGCAAACATTAGCACTCCCAAGCCCACCAGCTTTAGCCGGGGGGGCCAGCGATGCACCACTGAGTTACCGTGAACATAGGCCTCTAAACTGGCAAATGCCATGGGGTCAGCCCTCCAGTAACTCGGGCTTAACCCGGTGTAAAAACAGCACTAGTAGGGTGGTAAACGACCCCTCGATCAGCATCAGGGGGATGTGAGCCAAACTCAGGGCTAAAATAATGCTGCGCTCGGTGTCTACATCAAACCCCGCCGGAATCGTGGTAATGACCAGCACCAAAAAGATTAATGTCGACAGGCCCAAACCCAAAGCTCCCCCCAAAAAGGCGAATCCTCCCAGGGCCACGCGATCCGGCAGCGCCCGCCCCAAGGTTTGACGCAAATTAAACAGGTGGTAAGCCACCAAGGCCGGAATGCCCATCATGGCCGCGTTCACCCCCAGGGTGGTCAGCCCCCCGTGGCCAATCATCAGGGCTTGAAAAAACAGGCCAATGAGAATCGCTGGAAAAGCGAAGTACCCTAGCACTACCCCCAGCAACCCGTTCAAAATCAAATGCACACTCACTGGGGGCACCGGAATATAAATGGATGACGCCACAAAAAAAGCCGCCGTCAGCAAGGACGCCTTCGGGATTTCGGCGGTGGGATCAGGCTTACGGTTCATTTGCCGTAACGAATACCAGGTGGTTAGCCCGGCGATGGCGTATCCGGCTGCACAGACCTGAGCAGGGATCAGGCCATCTGGAATATGCACTACCGCTTACCCCTAGCAAAAAACAACGCTGTGCCAATAAAGCCCCAGATTACCGCACCAATGGCAATTCCTTGCTGCACTGATGACAGATTTTCTGACGAGGTGGTATCGGTTTGCCCCTGAATCACAGCGGTCCCATTGTCAGCCCCAGAGTCTTCACTAACCACCTCTTCGCCATTAGCAGCAGCCACTGGCACGGTCACGATGCCGCCGTGGCCCGCCTGACGAATCATCACCTCCCAGTTACCGGGCTGGGAGGCATCGGGGGTAAATGTAAACAGTCCCTCCGCATCGGTTGTGCTCTGCATCCAGGGCTCGTTCGGATCGTCAGGAGCGTAGACCACCACTTGGGCTGCCGCCATCGGCTCGCCCGTGTCGTAGTGGGCCTGAATCTCTACGCTATTGACTGGTTCGTAGCCCAAAACAATGCCGTGGGCCAGAGTTGGCAGCGCCCAAGCTAGGGTGGCCCCAGCGGCTAAACCAGCGGCTAGTCGGGTTGATTTTTGATAAGTCATACCGTTTACTTAACCCGTCTGCTAGGAAAATTCAATCCCTGGAGGGGGGATGGGGAGATGGGGAGGTGGGGAGATGGGGAGGTGGCGTAGGGGTAGACCGGGTGTCTGCCCTGGCGGGGAATTGTGGGATGGGGGGTGGGCTTTGGGGCGCAATGGGGTGCGCCTGTTCAGGAGATGGGTAGGGGCAGCAGAGCTGGCTGGGTGGCTGCCCTCTGGTATCTACAACCATCTAATGGTTTAAGCTAAGGGAAATCGACTCTATGGGCCGAAGCTCCTATGGCGGCTACCCTGATCCAAAGTCCAGATCGGGTCATTCTCAGGAACATCAGCTGGCAGACCTACCAGTTGCTGATGCGGGATTTTGGCTCAGACCCTAGGGTGCGCCTCACTTACGATCGCGGCACCCTCGAAATTCGTATGCCCCTAGACCCTCACGAAACCTACAAAAAACTGCTGGGGCGGCTAGTTGAGGCTGCAACCGAAGAACTAGGGTTAGAAATTCGCAGTTTGGGGTCACGCACCTGCGATCGCGCCGATTTGGAACGGGGGGCTGGAGCCAGCTCAGTGTTACTACATTCAGCATGAAGCCTGGGTTCGAGACGTGGAACAGGTTGACCTGAGCCAGTTTCCACCCCCTGATCTAGCAGTAGATATTGACATCACCAGTAGTTCCCTGGACCGATTTTCGATCTATGCGGATTTGGGCATCCCTGAAATTTGGCGTTATGACGGGCAAGCCCTGACGATCTATGGATTACAGAACGGTGGGTACAAACAGCGCGATCGCAGCCTTGCGTTTCCCCAGATTGCTGCTGTCGATATCACCCACTTTGTCAGCCTTCGCTTCCCTGACCATGATGCCCAGCCTGGGCTAGCGGAAAACAGCCTGATTCGTCAGTTTCGCCAGTGGCTAAATCGCCAATCAGCGCCATAGTCCTGCATCCATGTCACCGGCAAACCACTACAACGTCTCCCCCCATCTCCCATCCCCCCACTTCCCCACTCCCCGACCTCCCCACCCCTACCCTCCGGGAAGCCGCTCCGCGTCTACACCCCTTCACCTCCCCACCTCCATCCCCTTGGCCCGATTCTCCCTTTATGCCACGATGCCTAGGGGGGCTAACGTCACCTCGAATCCTTGTTAGGGGCTTATATGTACGACTGTATTGTGGTTGGTGCTGGGCCAGCCGGGGCATCGACCGCCTATCACCTGGCCAAACGCGGGCATTCTGTTTTGATCGTCGAGAAGGATATCCTACCTCGCTACAAGCCTTGTAGCGGGGCGGTTTCCCCCAGTGTAGCCGCCCACTTTGACTTTGACTTTGCCCCTGCCATTGATCGTCAGATGCGCCGAGTCCGCTACACCTGGAAGCTTGGGGACCCGATCGAAGCGGAACTCACCACCACCGACCCGATTTGGATGGTGCGTCGGCAGGTGTTTGACCAGTTTTTGGTGCAGCAGGCCCAAGCACAGGGGGCCGTACTGAAGCAAGGCACCGCCGTGACTGGGCTTGAATCGAAAGGGGATTTTTGGCAGGTGATCACCAATACTGGCCCCCTAGAAGCGGCTTACGTGGTAGCGGCGGATGGGGCCCAGGGGCCGATGGCTCAGTGGTTAGGGTTTCCCCCTGTCCCCCTGCGATCGGCCAGCGTGCTGGAAGTGTCTATCCCGACTGCGATCGCCGATGACTGTGCCATTAACTTTGAATTTGGCCTACTGAAGCAGGGCTGTCTATGGAACTTCCCCAAGCAACAGGGCTACTCGATCGGGGCCGCCACCTTTTTAGGTAAATCCCCCAAAAACATCAACTCAATCATTGACCAGTACAGCCAGTCCTTTGGGGTGTCCCAGGGGCAGGGTCGTCTCCACAGTCACCCGCTCAAGCTGTGGGACGGTAACCATCCCCTCCATACCCACCGGGCGGTGCTGGTGGGGGAAGCTGCGGCCATCGTCGATCCCCTCAGTTCCGAGGGGATTCGCCCTGGCATGATCAGTGGGGTGAATGCTGCTGCCGCTGTCCACGCCGCCCTGACGGGGCAGAGTGACGCCTTGGCGGGCTACACGGCCACTATGCATGCCTCCTGGGGGGCCGACATGCAATGGGCCAAGCGCATTTCGGGACTGTTTTTTCGGGTGCCAGGTATTGGCTACCGGGTGGGTATCAAGCGCCCTACCGCGACTCAGCGCTTGGGGCAGATCTTGGCTGGAGAGGTGCAGTACGCCGATATTGCCAATCGGGTCATGAAGCGCCTTAGCGGCGGCCTATTGTCTTAAAACGGATCAAAAATGTAGTTGTCGGCATACTTCTCGGCCCTGATTTGGTCGGTTTTGGTTCTGACTGTCCAGGCGAGCAGGGGGAGGTGGAAGCTGTGACGGGCTAGGGTAGTCGGGAGATTGGGCAGGGCTTTGACGTTGTAGGCAATAAAGTGGGGCTGACTGGCCCAGGTAAGGAGCAGGTGGCTACGCAGGAACTGCTGGGGCTTGCTAGCCAGTTGCCCTCGTAGCACCGAGGGAGCCTGGCGCTTAAACCACTGGAGCGATCGCGGGTTGAAGGATTGCACCGCAAATTCACCTTGGTAGCCCATCAGGGTTTTTAGCAGCGCCTGTTCGGCTGGGCCTACTTTTTTCTCGTTTTTAATTTCAATCAGCAGGGGGACTTGACCATTCACCAGAGCCAGCACATCTGTTAAGGCCGGAATCGTTTGATCGCTGCCCAAGAGGTGAAGGTGCTGGATACTGTGCAATGTCTGCCCTGCCAGACGCCCCTTTTTGCCAGTCAATCGCTTTAGATCGCGGTCGTGGAACACCGCCATGTGGCCATCCGCCAGCAGTTGCACGTCTAGCTCGATGGGGTGATTAGTCGCGATCGCTGCCCGAAACGCCGCCAAAGAATTCTCTGGCACTTGGGCCCCCCGGTGTAGGCCCCGGTGAGCAATGGGTCGATTTGAAATCCATTCCATGGATTGGCCTCATCAATGGCGCTGGCCAGATAGCCTAGGTGGCCAGCAACCGACCCACACTCATCCTGGGAGGCGAGTTGACAGCCGTCCTCAGCTCACTAGCCTAGAGGGGACGCTGGCTAAAGAACCGTTAAATCCCGTCTTAGCAAAACTTAAAACCATAAACTATCTATCCGTCAAGAATATGGGATACAAGTCGGGATCTAGCGGGAAACCAGATCACATATCAACAGCCCCAGCCAAAATCAACTACAGCACCCGTAAAACACTAGGAACGCTGGAGATCTCAGGGAACTCACGGATTTCATCCAGGGCGGTTTGGAAGTTTGCTTCCGTCACTTCGTGGCTGACAATCACAATCTCAGCTCGGTGATCCCGCATGCCAATTTGCACAATCGATTCCAGGCTGACATGGTGACGGCCAAAACAGAGCCCCAGCTTGCCAATGACCCCCGGTTGGTCTTCGGCTAGCAGTCGTAGATAAAACCGACTGACCAGGTCAGCCATGGGGCTGACTTTGCAATAGTGTTGGTGGGTGCAGGCCAGCAGCGGATTAGCGGTTTGAGGTGTGATGGTAGTGGCCTGGCTGGAAATTAGGGTGGCGGCGATATTGATAATGTCTGACACCACGGCACTGGCCGTGGGGCCTTCCCCTGCCCCGGGGCCAAAGAACATCACCTGCCCAATCGGGTCCCCTTCCACCAAAATCGCGTTATACACGTCGTTGACCGTGGCCAGGGGGTGTGCTTCTGGTACCAGGGTAGGGTGCACCCGCAATTGGAGCTCATCCACCGGTTCATTCCCCGACTCAGTCGCCGCTGCTGCTTTAGGATCGGGAGGACAGCGGCGGGCGATCGCCAGTAGCTTAATCACAAAGCCGAGGCGGTTGGCATAGGTAATATCAGCGGCAGTGACATGGCGGATCCCCTCACTATAGACCTCCGACAGCTTAATGCGGCCCCCAAAGGCCAGGGAGGCCAAAATGGCAATCTTGTCGGCCGCATCTAGGCCATCCACATCAGCGGAGGGGTCAGCTTCGGCATAGCCCAGCCGCTGGGCATCAGCCAAAATAGCTTCAAAATCCCCCCCTTCCTGCTGCATACGGGTGAGGATATAGTTGGTGGTGCCGTTGATGATGCCCGTCACCGCATGGATGTGATTTACCCCCAGGGCTTGTTTCAGGGGTTGGACCACAGGAATACCGCCCCCCACCGCTGCCTCTAGCAGCACATAGACCCCAGCGGCGTTGGCTGCGGTAAAAATTTCATCCCCATAGCGGGCAATCACCGCTTTGTTGGCGGTGACCACATGCTTGCCGTGGCTAATGGCCTTGAGAATTAGCGATCGCGCTGGCTCTAGCCCACCGATTAGCTCCACCACAATGTCAATGCTGGGATCGCTGACGATGCTTTCTAAATCTGTGGTCAGGTGATCGGCTGGAATATCCACCGGGCGGGGCTTATCCAAACTGCGTACCCCCACCTTAGCCAAGGCCAAGCGGCTAACCAAGGGATGACGGTGGGCCGGATCAAGCAAGATCTTGGCGGTCCCCGACCCTACCGTTCCTAAGCCCAGTAAACCAACGTTAATCACCAACGGTCTTAAGTCCTAATTGCATCATCTCTGACCCAATTGTAAAGGGATTTGTGGGCGGTAACGGTAGCGCGATCGCTGACATCAGGAACAGCACCAAACAAAACAGGAAGGACAGCTTGTCCTTCCTGTAGCCTAGCGTTATTTTTGGCGAGCTGTACCGTAAGCAGTGGCTTGCGACTGACCGGGAACGTCTGGGAAACTCTACCGAGAGGACTAGAGCTGCAAAAGCTCTTACGCCCGACCTAAGCCTACCGTCTTGATAGGGAAAGCAGCGCCTATCCTATCAAGGCTTAAAGCCCCGCGAAACAGGCTACTCAAAAGCACCCCTAGTAAGTTTCAACGTGCCAGCGATGCTCTTTTTTCATCTGCTTACGGAACTCCACCCAGTCGACCCCATGCTTACTCGCCTCGGCGGCCAGGGCTTCATCAATGCCGTCTTCCATTCCCTTCAGACCACACATGTAGGTGTGGGTATTGGGCTTCTGCATCAGTTCCCACAGCTTTGCAGCATGTTCAGCAACCCGGTGCTGAATGTACATCCGGCCTCCTTCTGGATTTTGCTGCTCACGGCTAATGGCATAGGTGAGATCAAAGTTATCGGGGTACTCGGCCTGCATTTTCTCCAACTCCTCTTTGTAGAGAATGTTGGGGGTATAGGGGACGCCAAAGATCAGCCAAGCCAAGCCCTTGAAGTCATAGTCAGGGTTGGCCTTTTTCTCTTCCTCTTTGAACATCCGCCAGAGATAGGCTCGGAATGGGGCAATACCGGTGCCCGTAGCCAGCATGATGATAGTGGCCTCAGGGTCGTCGGGCAGCAGCATTTCTTTGCCCACGGGTCCCGTAATTTTGACATCTGCTCCGGGTTCGATGCCGCACAGATAGGTTGAGCAGGTGCCGTACACCGTTTCCCCAGTTTCAGGATGTTTGTACTCTAGCTGACGCACACAGAGGGAGACGGTTTTGTCGTCCATATGATCGCCATGGCGAGTGGAGGCGATGGAATACAGCCGCAGCTTGTGGGGCTTGCCATTCTCATCGGTGCCCTCGGGAATAATGCCAATACTCTGACCCTCTAAGTAATGCAGGTTGCCGCCAGAGAGATCAAAAGTAATATGCTGTACGATACCCGAGCCGCCCTCCCGAACCAGAGGCTCGTTGGACATCACTTTGCCAATAAAGGGATCTTTAGGCTTATACAGATTAACCGGAACACTAGTGGTCGCGGCCTTAGGTTTTGCTTGAGTCATGGG
>SLIY01000153.1 GCA_007135385.1 Leptolyngbyaceae cyanobacterium CSSed165cm_216 | reverse complement strand
TAATGCGGACCCGATCACCTACGTTCATAGCACACACTCGCTCTTCCTTAATCCTCCCTAAGCCTGGCATTCAGGGGGGTAACCAGTACACAACCCTACCATCTTTACACAGGATGGTCCCTCATCCTATCGGGTGTGATATTTTTCTGAGAACCCTGTTACAGGTTATAACGTTGTGTTGCACATCCTAGGTGCTTACCCTACTCAGGGACCACGCCTATGGTGTCTACAAGCTAGCGCTGGATTGCGCCCGTCAGCGTCGTGCCCCCATCGATGACATCATGACTCCGCTTGCCGACACCCTTGGTGCTATGGTTTCGAGTGGCCAACTCCGCTACGATCGTGAGCATAATCAAATTGCTTTAGCTTAGGGCTCTGATGACAACAGTTCAGCCATCCGCAGCGCCAGGGTCGCCATTTCTGGGTTGGTGCTAGCTACAGCGGCTGTCTGTTGTTGAAAAGCCTGACCAATTTCGGTTTCTTGTAGCAAATGCCGGGCCTGATCATGCAGCCTCACCGCCTTTTCGGCGGGCTGGGGTTGTTTTGCCATCAGCACTTCGTCCATCTGCACAATGAACTGGGAAATGGGCCGCAACCAGCTAAACTGCTCGTGGCTGAGCACCAAACGCAAATACTCGCCTTTGTTGGCAATTGGCCCGTGGGTAGCCTCATAGGTCTCTTTTTCGGCTTCCATTAAAATTTTGTGGGCCTTGAGTAGCAATGGGCGAAACTCTCTGAGGATGGCAAAGGTAGGGTCAGTGGCAGGCAAACCAGCAGTCATGGGAAGAAGGGATTTAACACAATACACTCTTCACCATTCCACGAATATGGGGTAATTTCAAGCGAGTTTTTCGCTTCTCCGGCGGTTGGGGCAGGGGCAGTAAGTGGTCTGACTCCCCCCAGGGGACGCAGGGTTTAATGTCACAATCAGGTTAAGAGGTTGTTTGAAAAGCTAAAGCGCGTCTCAGGTTATACCGATGGAACCATGAGTTTTACCACTGTTCGTTCCGGTCAGCTTTCAATTATTGCCAGTGCTATGGATGCACGGCCTATGAGCTTTATCCAGGATGGCGATCGCCTAGGGTATGAGCCTGCCGTCGCTCGAGCGGTCTGCGACCTGCTCCCCTTGGAGCTGGTGTGGTTTGACTACCCCCTAGACCAGTTTTATCCGGCCTTGAGCACGGGTGACTATGATGTGGTCTGGTTTAGCCAAGCCATTACCCAAGAACGTCGGGCTTGGGACGATTTCACTCGCCCCTACGGTCGGTTTGACGAGGCGGTGCTGGTGCGCGATGACAGTGCCATTTATGGCGCTCACGACCTAGCTGGTAAACGCCTAGGTAGCCTGGAGGAAGGGACTCGCCTAGGCTTAACGGAGCAATTTCCAGACCTAGACTGGGTGATCTTTGCCGGTAATGCCCAAGCCCTACCGGACATGCTAGCCGCCCTCCATCAGGGGCACATCGATGCCCTGGTCAACGATGCCTTTTTACTGCTGGCGGCAGAGGCCAACGACCCTACCTTGCGGGTCGCGTTTCAACTACCCACCCAACATCCCTTTGGGGTGGCGGTGCTGCCGGGCAACCGCGAACTGGTAGACGCCCTGAATCAAGCTCTCAACCAGTTGATAATTGACGGCACTCTCGCTAAATTATGGGCTCAATGGATTCCCTATAAGCCCTTTCCCTTTTAGCTATGTCCCCATCAACGTGTGTCTACCCGGTGTCCCTGCGGCCCACCCAAATCGCTGACTTGCCCTTTGTGATTGCGGCCGAACGCCACGCCAATAACCTAGCTTACGTAGGACAGTGGAGTTACGATCGCCACTGTACCGCGATCGCCTCAGCCAATGAAGCCCACTGGATCATCGAATATACTGATAAGCCCGTCGGCTACGCGATTTTGCTAGGACTGACTAACGATAGCCGCAATTTACATCTCAAGCGGATTGTGGTGGCTGACAAGGGCAAAGGCTATGGCCGTGCCGCCCTACGCCAGCTCAAGGATCTGGCCTTTGAAACCTATCAAGCCCATCGCTTCTGGTTGGATGTCAAAGCCTATAACCCCAAAGCCCGGCATCTCTATGAAAGTGAAGGATTTATCTTGGAGGGATGCCTGCGGGAAGCCCTCAAAACCGAAGATGGTTACCATTCTCTGTATCTAATGGCAATGCTACGGTCTGAGTACGACACCTTTCGTCTAGCGGCTAAAGCGGTTGAAGCGCTGACGGGCTCTGCTGAGCAATAAACGCCGTAGCTCTATCTATGGTTAGAGGCTTAGAGAAATAGTAGCCTTGGCCTCCCCAGCACTGATGCTCTCTTAGATAAGCCGCCTGCTCAGCGGTTTCAATCCCTTCGGCCACTACTGCCAGGTTGAGACTGGCGGTCAAGCTGATAATTGCTTTGACAATCTCATAGTCCCCTTGGCTCTGGTCAGAACGATGCAGGTTCGACACAAACGACTTGTCAATTTTCAACACATCAATGGGAAATCGATGCAAATAGCTCAAGGAGGAATAGCCGGTGCCAAAATCATCCATACATACTTGGATCTGCCGCTGACGTAATTGATGTAGTAGATCAATCGCCATCTGGGCATTGTGAATTAGTACGCTTTCAGTCATTTCCACCTTCAGACTGTGGCCATTCAGTTGACTTGCCTGCAGGGCCTGATCAATCTGCTGAATCAGATCGGGGCGGACAAACTGCCGCCCTGATAGGTTGACATTGACGGTTAAGAACTGCATTGCTGGGAACTGCAAGTGCCACTGCCGTAGCTGACGGCAGGCTTGGTTTAGGGTCCAGAGGTCAATGCTGGTAATCACCCCAGTATTTTCAGCAACCGGAATAAAGTCCATGGGGGAAACCAATCCCCGCTCTGGATGCCGCCATCGCACCAGCGCTTCAAACCCCTGCAACTGCTCGGTCGCCAAATCCACAATTGGCTGGTAATGCAGCTCAAACTCTTGTCGTTCGATCGCTCGCCTCAGATCGTTTTCGAGTTGCATTTGGCGCACCGCCAAGGCGTGCATAGGGACGTCAAAAATGGCATATTCCCGATTGCTGGCCTTAGCTTGGTACATGGCGATGTCGGCATCCCGCAAGACTTGGTTAGGGTCGGTGTAGGCGGCCGAGCTAAAGGCAATACCAACACTAGATCGCACAAAAATCTCGTAGTTATCCAGTAAGATTGGCACCTCTAGGGCGCGATCAATGCGGCGCACCAGTTGCATCACGACGGGCATATTGGCGGCTTGCCCGGTCAGCAATATAACAAACTCATCCCCCCCTAGCCGGGCTGCTGTATCAGTGGTATGCAGACAGTCTAGAATTCTCTGGGCAACGACCCGCAGCAACCGATCGCCGATGGCATGGCCCAAACTATCATTAATCACCTTGAAGCGGTCGAGGTCTAAAAATAGGACCGCAAACTGGTGAGGATTTTGCTGGAGGTTTTCAGGCGTTAAGACATCATGGGGACAATGTTGGTGGTATTGATAGAGGGCCTGGGACAGGCGTTCTAAAAAGAAGGTGCGATTAGGCAAGTTTGTCAGCTTATCGTGGCTGGCCTCATGGCGCAGTTGGGCCTCCAGTCGCTTGCGTTGGTAGAGTTCTGCCTGGGCCTGCTGGTATAGCTCGGCCTGATGAATGGCAATGGCCAGGTGGTCGGCCACCCGTTTAATCAGTCGAATTTCCTCTGGGGTCCACTGGCGCGGGGTATGGCATTGATGGAGACAGAGCATGCCCTTGACCACGGTTTTATAGCGAATGGCCACATCTAACATCGCTCCAATCTGTAGCGCTTGGACCTGTGGCCGCAGCTGGGCCAAAGTTGGCTCGGTGGAAATGTCGTCTACGGCTACGGGTTCCGCTTGAGACAGTATCCACTGTACGTGGGGGTTGTCCCGGATGGGGATAGCTTGCCCCTGGGGATCAGTGCTGGTGGCGTCTAGGGCAAAAGCGGTATACCCTGCCATTTCGTCTTGGGCTTGGCACAGGACAATCATGCAGCGGCTGGCTTGTAAGGTGTCCAGAATCTGTTTGGCGGCCCGTTTCATCACCTCGTTCAAGTCAAGACTGTCGCTAATGGCACTGATCAAGTGGTTCAATAGCTTTTCTTGCTGGGCCATTAGGCTGGTTTGGCTCAGTAATTGCCCCTGGTAAAGGGCGATCGCCACCTGATCGGCCAATTGTTTGACCAGGGCAATTTCTCTGGGGTACCACGACCGGGGAGCGCGGCAGTGGTGAATACACAGCAGGCCCCACAGGTTGCCCCCACAATTGATGGGCACCACCAGATTAGCTTGCACCTGAAACTGGGCTAGCAGGTTTTGATAGCAAGGGGTGAGGTCACTGGCATAAATGTTGTCGCAATAGCTGGTGTGTCCCTGGCGGTAGCGTTCTAGCAGGGCGGCGTTAGTCATAAAACAAGTGTCGCTAAGGGTCATGCCCAGGGTAGCGATCCAGGCAGGGGCAACGGACTCGACCACCATGGTGCCGCTCCAGTCGGGGTTGAATTGGTAGATCAACACCCGGTCGGTTTGCAGAAATTGCCTGACTTCAGCGACAGTAGTCTGCAAAATCGTATCCACATCCAGGGACTGGTGGATGTGTTGGGTGATGGTGCGAACGAGTCGTTCTTCTTCCGCCTGGCAGCGGCTGGCAATTTGGGCTTGGATCAAGGAGGTAACATCAGTGGCAATAGCACCAATGGCCTGGCTGTGGCTGTGCTCATCCAGAATAGGAAATAAGACGGTCCTGAATATCTTGTGGCCGCTGGGTAAGGTCAATTGATCTTCAACGGTCATGGGGGTTTGGCTGGTAATCACCTGCTGAATGCGGGCCATGAAGGTGTTAATCACCTGGGGCGGCATGACATCTTGCAGTGTTTTCCCAGTCAGGTCTTCGGCCTGTAGACCAAATTGGTCGGCCAGGGCTTGGTTGACTTTGATGTAACGCCCGTCCCGGTCAATCAGGGACACCACGGCAGGGGTGTTATCCATAAACGACTGTAACTGGCGATTGGTGTGGGCCAAGGCCTGTTCAGCCCGTTTGCGGTCGCTAATATCGACGATCACCGTTTCCCAGGCGGTGTCACCATTGGCCAAGCGCTCGGGGCGAGCCATACCCTGGAGCCACTTTTGTTGGCCTGAAGGGGGCAGGATGCGCCAGTCAGCATACCAAGGGTTTAGGGTTTTGGCGGAGTCAGCCATGGCGTTTTCCAACCTAGCCCGATCCTCAGGGTGCATCATTTGCCACAGCTGGTTGGCATCTTGCAAAATTTGCTCGGGTTCCAGTTCCCAGATGTCGGTGCATTTGGCGGTGACATAGGTGACCCGGTCTTGGCCCTGGCGATCGCGCACACTGTGCAAAACTGCGGCTGACGCATTAGCGGTGACGGTTTGCAGTCGGGCCTTCGTGGTTTGCAAGTCGACCTCGGCTTGCTTGCGGGCGGTAAT
>SLIY01000003.1 GCA_007135385.1 Leptolyngbyaceae cyanobacterium CSSed165cm_216 | reverse complement strand
GCCCACCTCAGCGGCAATCACCCTTCAGCTACAGTCACTATCAACGACCAATACTTTGCAACGACATCACGCTCAACCCTGGGTAGTACGTCTACACTATTTTGTTTCTAAAGCGATATCGTCTCTACAGCGTTATCTTGCCCAGTTATTTCTCTAACGCTTAAACCATGGGGACGGCTGGGAAACCACTCAGGCAACCTAGGCTAGGCGGCGTAGTCAAAAACGGCATCTAAGTACAAACGGTTAATCCTACGATCGCTAATGCCATTTTGCATCAGAAACAACGACAGAGCCGCACAGAAGACCCGATGCTGGTTCCAGGATGGATGGGTATCCACGTAGACCTGCATGGCCTCAAACAGCTCCTCAGGCACCTCCACATTCAAGCTAATCCTCGGGGTCATTGACGCCATCATCTGCTCACTCATCTTCACTTCCCCATACTGCAAATTGACACCAGAACACCACCCGCCATTGTTTCTAGCGCCAATCCAAAGCCCCTAAAACCGAACTGGGGAGACAGGATTGAGCTTAATGACAGGGCTTGTGTGTGCTGGTCGCACCATTGTCACCAGACTCCAAGGGGATGTCAATCTTGCCAAGGGGGCAGCGATCCGCTACTCAAATCTGGCCTCCAACGAGCCTTTGAGGGTTTCAGCGATCCCCACTGTGATCGCTTGTGCGCTACAGCACAGAATGCCTTTTCTGCACCTGTGGATTGTCGAAATCCACAGGTTGGGGCCAAACCCCGATGGCCTCGCTTCAGCCTGTGGAAAAGCATCAAATTTCTGTGGAAAACTCTGTGGGAATCGCGATCAAAACAAAAAAAACATAAAGTTCTGGGGTCAGTTCAAACATTTTTATATATTTATCAACCCGGATCCTACCCTTGATTGACTAGGGAAAATTAATCCGTTGACGCCAGCAGCGATCCCTCGCCAGAGCGGTGGTAAACGTCAGGGTCATGGGCGTGAAATTTCAGCTGGGAAATCCTGAGTAGGCCAGGAGCCAGACTCCAGTCTCCTACCCTTAAGGAATACGAGAACGGGTGGCCCCTGCCACGCTGGGATGGGGCCGCCCGTTCTCGCAGCGTTGCGCTAAAAGAGGCGGGGTAGGTCACCATTTCCTGTCCAGCCAAAACAAACTGTCCCAGGACTATGCGATAGTCCTGGGACAGTGAATGTTGATGGTTGATGATCGTTAAGGGGTAGTGATCGTTGAAGCCTTAAACAGGGACTCCCACAGCCCGCAGAATCACCTTCAGCAGTGAGCTGACAATGGCCAGCGCGATCGCCCCCATGATCGCGCTCCAGATGCCCCAGCGCAAACGAAATCCGTCTACCAGCCAAGCGGATAGGCCGAAGACGATAATCGCTCCCAACAAAGGAACTAAGCCCAGGCTGATGATGCCGAGGCCAGTGCGAAAAGTTTGGGGAAATAAGGACCAGATGCCGTCGAAGGCACCGATAATAGCGCCTCCTAACAGAGCCTTGATGGGGCTATCAATCTCTACCCCCACGGGTGGGATCTTCGAGATAATCAACAGGCCGATCGCCAATACAAGCACACTCAGCAGAAAATAAACCATTGGGCTTTCCTCACACAACAGAAATAGACAAAGAACAAAAACTGAACCGTGCCCCAGCGCTCAAGAGCTAACCGTAGCGCTTAATACAGAACTTAACGAGCTTATGATATCAGACGAAAATTAGGTACCATCGCCTCCCTTGAAAAAAGCGCTACGGCTAGGTCCGAGGGTCTTTGATCAAACAAGTCTGCCCCTAGATGCCACAAAGTAGTGGCATCTAGGGGGCCAACCGTTCCTGACACCTCTGAGGCAACTGCGCCTCGGGCTAGACCACCTTTCAAGTTCCCGCCCTGGTGGCGGACAGCCTTCTGGATCAGCGTAGACGGTCGCTAGACCTTAGTGCGACCGCCTTCACTCTAGCCACCTAAACTGATGGTGGCTGGGGATTAGACCTTAGACAGTTACATCAAATCAACGAAATTATACAAACGGAATATATGAAATCCCTAAGGAAACCATGGCTATAGGGCCGGTCCGCAGCCCACCCTGTCAGCACTATGGCACTTATTTTTTCGCCCGAAGAGCAAAAAAGCAGTGAGATCACCTTCACTTAACTTATAACTTCGTTAGAATAATTAATGAACACCTTAAAATACTTAAATACTATGGTGGCACAACAACGGTTCTTATCCCTTGGGGAATCAGTCTTTCGCCCAAACCAGTCAACTAACGTAGGCTTTCAGATTAGCTGGACAATTCTGAGAGTGGTGGCCGGTACTGTAATGATTCATAACGGTCTTGATAAGCTAGCTAACATTGAGAGCTTTGCCCAGGCCTATGTCGCTTACTTGGGGCTACCGTTTCCGATTACCCTCAGCTACATGGCGGCTTTTACAGAGCTGATTGGCGCGCCCCTGGTGGCTCTGGGTCTGTTTACCCGACCTGCAGCATTAGGTCTGTTTTTCACGATGACTGTGGCCATGTATCACCATATTAAGGTGGCCGGCTTGAGCATCCCTTACCTGGAGCTCTCTGCCCTCTACGCATCTGTGTTTCTCTTTTTTGTGGTGAATGGCGGTGGCCGGTTTTCTGTGGACTCGCTGATTGCTAAGGCTTTTGGCGGGTTAAAGGCTAGCCAGGCCGCAGGCAAGCGGGTTTCTTTAGAAACCACGTTTCAAATGTCTGGGGATCCTGAGGCAGAAAAGACTCAGTCTGCCCAGTAGAGGCCGCGATCGCCACCCTGAGCCACCCCCTACCTACGGCGACAGATTACCCCTGCTTCGACAAGATCAGGACATCGCCTGGGGTCGCTGCACGAGCAGCATAAACCTCCTAGGAGGGGACAGCAAGCCTGCTGCTTCAGGGAATTTTCTGATCCCAAGCTCAGGCCCAGTATTAAGGCCAAAATCCGCTAAAGCGAACTGAGGACCCGTGGTCCAGTCTGCTTTAGCGGATTTTGGTATGGGCCAGATCGGTCACACTCAGATGGTTGTGGCCGGAGTTCCTGAGCTATAAGTCAGCGGGATGATGCACGAGCAGCTCTCCCCCAAGGTTGGGTGACATTCAGCAGGGTACATTGATGCGGGTCCTGGAAGAAACGCATAGGGTCCGGAATTTTGGCTATCACCGTTGAATTCTTTGCTAAGTTGGGAAAAATTCTAGGGTCAGCATCTGTAGGAGGGGCAGCCCAGGCGGTTCAGCTCAGGCAGTGCAGCGCGCGCCGCCTGATAACAACTCCTAGTTCTATACTCCCGAATCCAACCCTGTACCGCACAGGCTGAGCTTGTCGTCTCGCAAGCGACATGACGCACAACATGGCTGCCAAAGGGAGCAAGCTCTAACTCGTTTCGAGGTTTTGTTAACCGGATTTGGCATGAGATACCCCTGAGGGGGAGATCACAGCAGCGATCAACTGTGATGGATGACTCGGTTGCCTGGTTCTACCAGGGCGATCGCAGGTGACCTGCGGTCGGTCAAGCTTTGGTCGGTCCATCAGGAAGGCCAGTCAGGGCTGAGTTGTTTTGCCAAGGGCTGCATCTGGGTGACCCCTGCGTTTACCGATTGACTGGAGGTTGATGATGGCGACTGTATGGACGGCAACATTGCGGCTGGCACTCTTGCCCGTCTGGGTCGGACTCGGCTTGCTGCCAGTCGGCCAGACCATCGCCCAAGCCGAAATGGCCTGCCCCCACGCTATCCTCCGGCTTGAGGGCCGTCAGCCAGTGGATGATGCCGCTGTGTGCGAAGCCGCTCAGGTCTGGGCCGACCGGGGGTATCAGGTGCTGGTGTTCTTAACGGATACCCAGCCCCATAGTGAATCTGACTGGTTTGACCTGTTGGATCAGGTGGAAGCGGCGGCGGGGCTGCGGACCTTGAGCCAGGATGACGACTTTGAGCGTCGAGCGATCGCCCTAGAGGTGACCACCGCTACCGATCTCCCCTTCGCAGTCAGCGTTACCTACGGTGAAGCCTTGTTTCCGACCCCCTTGGATACTGACCCGGCTGCCCTGGATGACATTAAACGCCAGGTGCGTGAGTTAATCGCCGATCAACAAACCACGGCGGCTCTGGTGTTGGGGTTGGAGGCAACGGCTGAATTGGCCAGTATTGATACCTCTGGTGTTGTCCCTGGGGCTCTGGGTTGGTTGGGGGTAGGGGGTGGAGTCGCCGTTATGGTCGGCGGTGGTGGAACCATCGCCCGGCGGCGCCGCCGCCGGCAACAACGCCTAGAGGCGCAGTTGAAAGTGTTGCAGGCCCGGATCTCCAATTTGCTGATGGGATGCGAGCAATGGTTGACTGGCCCCGACCCGGAAGCCATGGTGCCCTATCAACTGTTTGCCGAGGCGGGAGGCGAAAATTATGGTGACCTGACCCAGCAGCTTAAGGCTTGGCTGCGCCAGGCTCGCCAAGCCCTGGATCAAGCCTTTGAAGTGCATGCCACGCTGCAAGAGAATGGGGCCCAGGCGCAGCAACCCCTGGCCAAACGGGTGGAGGCTTGGGAGCTTTTGTACCTGTCCTTTGTGGGTCGGCGCGATCGCATCCAAGCCATGTCCGACGAGGAGCTACAAACCCTGCTCAACCCAGTTTTGGTGTTGGGCAATCCCCAAGGTCTGAGTGCCGGGTTAGTGCAACAGCTGGAGGCGATTCAGCAGCGGGTGCAGGGAAGCCCCCTGAAGGTGGAGATCACCCAGGCTGACCCCAGTGGTGTGGACCAAGAGGGCATTCTGGGCCTGGTGGAACAGGTGGACAACACCATTAGCCGTCTGCGAGAGGCAATGATTCAGGCCCCCGAGCAACTCGCCGCTACCGATCAGCGCCGTCAAGCCTTCACCGTGCCGCTTCCCCCCCGGTTGGGGCTGAGTTCAGAGCAGGTGTTGGCTGGCGTAGATACTTTGCTAGCCCAGGCCGACCAAGCCCTGCATCAAGACCAGCTATATCTGCGGGTCCAGGACTACTGTCAACAGGTGGATGCTGCCCTGGAGGTTGTTGCCGCCCTTGACCCTGAGTTTCAACAGTATGATCAACGGGTCGAAGCAGTGGCGGCGATCGCCGCCCAGGGGTACCGTCCTCCCTTGCTAGATCAGTCTTCTCAGGCCATGGATGCGGCCTTGGGCCAGGTGCAACAGCTGCTCCGTCAAGGTCACTATGATGCCGTGCCGGAGGCCCTTAGCAGCCTTCGTCAGGCCAGCCACCAGGCACATACCACGGCTACCCAATGGCGAGACTTGCACCAGCAGAATGTCACGGCCATTCAGGGCTTGGCTCAAACCGGCGATCGCCTGCAACAGCTGGACCAACAGGAGGTAGCGGCGGCCTGGTCTGCCCTGCATCAGTATGCCCCCGACAACTGGGAGGACTTGACCGCCATCCACACCGCCGCCCAGGCCCTGCTCCATGAGATTCGCACCCAGGATCTGCCCCAATTGCAGCAACAAAATAG
>SLIY01000075.1 GCA_007135385.1 Leptolyngbyaceae cyanobacterium CSSed165cm_216 | reverse complement strand
GCTGTCGGGCAGTGCTTCCTGGGTAACTTTCATGGGGTGTGTTGGCTATCTAGACGGCTACTGCGCCAGCCCCAAACCGGGCTAAGCAACTTTTGGCGCAATTAATAAGCATACTCCAATCCCTCCAGTCTTGTAAGGCGTTGCTTCAATAAAACTTGTTGAGGTCGGTCAATAACTGGCTATTTCCCAGAAGCACAAATGTTAGTATCGGCAGATAGATTTTGTTGCTATCGTTTCTGTGAGGTAAGGCTGTGTCGAACGGGTTGCGGATCGCGGTATTGGGTGCCACTGGAGCGGTAGGGGCCGAAATTTTAGCGCTGTTAGAGCAGCGGCAGTTTCCCGTTAAAACGTTGACCCTCCTTGCTTCCCCCCGTTCTGCTGGAACCAAACTCACCTTTCAGGGGGAGGCGGTTGATGTGCAGGTCCTAGATGACAACTGCTTTAAAGGAATTGACCTAGTGCTGGCGTCGGCGGGTGGATCAGTTTCTAAGCAGTGGTTACCTAAAGCAGTCGCCGCTGGGGCGCTGGCGGTGGATAACTCTAGCGCCTTCCGTATGGATCCTGTCGTGCCTCTGGTTGTGCCTGAAGTGAACCCAGAGGCCGCGAAATTCCATCAAGGCATCATTGCCAATCCTAACTGCACCACTATTTTGATGGCCTTGGCCGTCTGGCCACTGCATCAGATACAAGCGGTGCAGCGGATTGTAGTGGCCACTTATCAGTCCGCTAGCGGGGCTGGAGCCCGAGCTATGGAGGAGGTTAAACAACAGGCCCAAGCGATGCTGAACGGCCATCCCCCTGTGACCAAGGCATTTCCCTATCCCTTGGCCTTTAATTTATTTCCCCATAACTCCGATCTCAATGATCTGGGCTACTGTCAAGAGGAGATGAAAATGGTAAATGAAACCCGCAAAATTTTTGGGGATCCCAATATTCGTATTTCCCCAACCTGTGTGCGGGTTCCCGTATTGCGGGCTCATTCTGAGGCCATTAACTTAGAATTTAATCAGCCTTTTTCCGTGGCGCAAGCTAAAGACGTTTTGTCCCAGGCACCTGGGGTGAAGGTGGTTGAAGATTGGGGGCGCAACTACTTCCCGATGCCTATCGAGGCCAGTGGCCAAGATGATGTACTGGTGGGCCGCATTCGCCAGGATATCTCTAATCTCAATGGCTTAGAACTGTGGCTCAGTGGTGATCAGATTCGGAAGGGAGCAGCCTTGAATGCGGTGCAGATCGCTGAATTGGTGATGACGTCGCCTGGGGTAGCGCCTTCTCTGGCCGTTTAGAGCGTTAGGCAGAACCTCAGGTCTAGCTTTCTAAGCGAAATGGGTATAATTCAAAGGCATTATGTTAACTTGTGTCCCTGCCTTGGGGGTTGAACTCACGTAGAGGATAGCAAAGTCGGGTGATATATTTCGGCAGAGTGCTGACGGCCATGGTGACGCCATTTTCTGAAGATGGCTCTGTGGACTATGCTGTGGCAGAGCGTCTGGCAGATCATTTAGTGGCCCACGGTAGCGATGGTTTAGTGGTGTGTGGCACCACAGGCGAGTCGCCCACGTTGACCTGGGATGAAGAGTACCAACTGTTTAAGTCTGTTAAACAGGCGGTGGGAGGGCGTGCCAAGGTGATTGCTGGTACGGGGTCTAACTGTACCCGAGAAGCCATCCAAGCGACTCGTAAAGCCAGCCAATTGGGCTTAGATGGGTCACTACAGGTTGTGCCCTATTACAATAAGCCACCCCAGGAGGGAATCTATCAGCACTTTAGTCAGATTGCCCGAGCGGTGCCTGATCTGCCCATCATGCTCTACAATATTCCTGGGCGTACAGGTTGTGCTATGGCGGTGGAGACGGTAGCCCGCTTAGCTCAGATTGATAATGTTGTGGCCATCAAAGAGGCTAGCGGTAACCTAGATCAAGCGAGTCAAATTCGGCATAGCACTCCCACTGGCTTTAGCATCTATTCTGGGGATGACTCCTTAACCCTTCCTCTGTTGTCGGTTGGAGGCTCTGGAGTTGTGAGCGTGGCCAGTCATCTAGTGGGTGATTTGCTGCAGCAGATGATTCAAGCCTACGAGTCTGGGCAGCCCAAGCTAGCTACCAACTTGCACTTGAAATTGTTACCTTTGTTTAAAGCGTTGTTTGTTACCGCTAACCCAATTCCAGTGAAAGTGGCCTTGGCCATGCAGGGATGGCAGGTGGGCTCTGTGCGATCGCCCCTTTCCCCTGCTGATGATTCTGTGCATATCTTGCTTAAGGGCGTTTTAGAACAACTCTTCAACGAGGTGACCTAGCCCATCACCAAGCTGCAGGGACGCCAGAGTCGATAGGCTACCCTGCTAGCGTCATCAGTGTTTTTGACAACTAAATATCTGTATTAACCGGTTTCAATTTTCAATTCTGTCCTTTTACCTAGTGATAACCGCTATATGACCTGTCTTGATCACAACTTTGCCCCCTGGGCATCCACCAAGACATCTTGGTTTCTGAAACAGCTGAGCAACTCTCAAGGGCACCTGCTCCAGTCTCTGACGCTCCAGTCTCTGACCTAGATACCCTTCCAGAGCCCTGGCTGCTAAGGCTAGAACCACGCTTTCCTGGTTAGAAATTTAGCTGTTTTAACAGCGACATACTGACCTCTCGCCTCATGTTGATTGTGATGGCCAACTATTCCTAGCAGGCGGCTGTGTAGCTCTAGTATTTCAAATTCTTTCCTTTCCTTATCTTTAAAGAGATCGTTTATGACTTCCAAAAATCCGAATAACGCCCTGAAAATTATTCCCTTGGGGGGATTACATGAAATTGGTAAGAACACCTGTGTGTTCGAGATCAATGATGAGATCATGCTGCTAGATGCAGGGCTTGCTTTCCCCACCGACGGTATGCACGGCGTCAATATTGTGCTGCCCGACGTCACCTATTTGCGAGAAAATCGCCACAAAATTAAGGGCATGATTGTCACCCACGGTCACGAAGACCATATTGGCGGGATTGCCTTTCACCTGAAGCAGTTTGATATCCCCGTTATTTATGGCCCTCGGTTAGCGATGGCTTTGCTAGAGGGCAAGCTAGAGGAAGCCGGGGTGGTAGATCGCACGGAACTGCGCCGGGTGCGTCCCCGTGAGACGGTGCGGGTAGGTAATTCATTTTTAGTGGAGTATATTCGCAATACCCACTCCATTGCCGACAGTTGTTCGGTAATTATTCACACCCCGGTTGGGATCGTCGTGCATACCGGCGACTTTAAGTTTGACCACACCCCGGTGGATGGTGAGTTCTTTGATATCCAAAAGTTGGCAGAAGCCGGTGAACGGGGAGTGCTGTGTTTGATCAGCGATTCCACTAACGCTGAGGTCCCTGGTCATACCCCTTCGGAGCGATCGGTATTCCCCAATCTAGATCGTGAGTTTTCCCAGGCGGATGGCCGCTTGATTGTGACCACGTTTTCCTCCTCGGTACATCGGGTCAATATGATTTTGGAATTGGCCCAAAAGCATAACCGCAAGGTGTTTGTGGTCGGTCGATCGATGCTGAATGTGATCGCCCATGCTCGCGATTTGGGCTATATCAAGTGTCCAGACAGTCTTTTCTTGCCGCTGCGATCGCTCTCGCAGACGGCCGACGAGAACGCCTTAATTTTGACCACGGGCTCCCAAGGGGAACCCCTGGCGGCCCTCACCCGGATCGCCAATGATTCCCATCGACAGATTCGAGTCAAACAAGGGGATACCGTGGTATTTTCAGCCAACCCTATCCCTGGCAACACTATCGCTGTGGTCAACACCATCGATAAGTTAATGATGCGGGGTGCCAAAGTCGTTTACGGTAAAAATAAGGGTATCCATGTTTCTGGTCACGGGGCCCAGGAAGATCACAAGCTGATGCTGGCCTTAACCCGGCCCCAATATTTTCTACCCGTACATGGCGAGCACCGGATGTTGGTCAAACATGCCCAAACAGCCCAAAGTATGGGAGTCCCCGCTGACCACATGGTCATTATCCAAAACGGTGACATGGTTGAGGTTGATCCGTCTGGCATTCGCATTGCAGGCCAAGTCCCCTCCGGCATTGAGCTAGTTGATTCCTCCCGAGTCGGTTTGGTCGGTCGCGATATTCTCAAAGACCGTCAACAACTGGCCGAAGACGGTGTCGTCACCATTGCCGCCACCCTGAACGACAAAGGCAAACTGCTAGCCGATCCAGTGGTACAACTACGGGGGGTAGCCCATTCCATCGATCCCGATCGCCTGCAAAAGTCAATCAAGCAAGTGATGACCCAAACCCTGGACGCCCGGGGGGCCGATCTACAGGCCAATGGGAGTAAAGCCGTGAATTGGCAGGATTTGAAAGGGGCGTTAGAGCAAGATTTGCGTCGGCTGTTACGACGGGAGCTAAATAAGCGCGATCCACTCTTAATTTTGCTGCTGCAAGGGGAAGCTATCACCCCCAAGGCTAGCTCTAAATCCAAGCCGGCGAAAGCCGAAGAGGCTCCTGAGCCGGAAGTAAAAGTGCAGCGGCGTACCCGCCCCCGAGCGACAGCGGTTTCGGCCTCTTAACCACTTCCCCTTACGGTTGCATAACTGACATCATGGCCATCTCCGGTTTTAAGCCTGGAGATGGCCATTTGGTATGCCCTGAGATCTGCGCTTCAGCCAGGATGGGCGACGGCAACAGCAGCTAGGACGCCGGTCTAGATTCCTGGGTTCTGGTTGGAGGGGCTCCACAATTCGTCGTCGATCAGGTCAAGACGCCACGCCTCTAGACAGAATGTACTGATGCTCTCAAAGTATTGCGTTCAGAGTCTTCTAGCCCCTGGCTCCTGGCTACCCAATCCTTGATCAGCCCCCCTCCCTCCTGACGTTGCCACCAGGGAGAAGGTGCATTTTCTTGGGCTGTATGCTACAAAGATACGCAACTATATGCTATAGCTTCTGCTTGAGGCTATAATGCAATCAGGCAGGCGTAAATGTGCATTACGCATGGCACATGGTGCGTGTTTGAAGCAGCTACGAGAACTTAGCGCTGAATGCCTTTATATAGAATTTTGTTCGATTTTGTCGGTTGACTAACGCTAGCTTTGGCACGAACAAACATTCACAGGTAACCAGCGATAAGGGGTTCATGCCCGTTTGCATGGATCATCAGCTTAGAGGGTTCCAGCTAAATACCTATCCCAGGTTTTGCCGAAACCGGCTCAAGGGGCCGAGTTCGCGTTCCTGAAGGGGATGTTTCTTTAGATGGAAGACTCTTAGGTGCTGTCCTCAGACATTTGGTCGTCCAGCCCTTGCAAAATTAGTTTCCCCGGTGCCTAGTGGGGTCGTTGAATGGGTCAATGATGTGACCAAGTTCTTCACGTTGGGCCGGGAATCTCCAGATTTTATCCGCCCTAGTGAGCGTTGTATGAGGAATTTGAATGCCGAAGCAGATTATTATTGCTGAGCAGAATCGGATTGCTGCGGTTTTTTCAGAAGATCAGAT
>SLIY01000225.1 GCA_007135385.1 Leptolyngbyaceae cyanobacterium CSSed165cm_216 | reverse complement strand
GGTATGGGGGAGGGTGCGGGTATGGGGGAGGGTGTGGTGCGGGGAGTGGTGGCGCTGATCAGCGTGGAGGGTAAGAGGCCGAGCAGGGAGACTTCCAGCCAGAGGCGGGGTTGGGTGGTGTTTTTTACCTGCACTTCGGTGGAACGCAGGTGTTGTTGCCCCTGTAACAGCAGAGCAATATCTAGGTCTTGGGCTAGGGTTTGCATGTCGGCCCAGGTGGGGGGAGTAATGGCTACCAGGTCTTGGCGATCGCCGGCAGTTTTGGCAATCAGTAAATCTCGATAGAAACCGGCCAAGTTTTGTAGCACAATCAGGGGCTCGCGGCCTCGATCCATCAGCTTACGGGCTTGCTCAAGCACGGCCGTACCGTGATCACTCACGATCGCCTGGACCAGAGCTAACAGATCCTGCTCTGGCACAGCGCCGACTAGATCCCAAACGGCATCTGCTTCTATGGGGGGTTCCAGCAGGCTGAGTTGATCGAGTAAGCTCTGGGCATCCCGCAGCCCCCCCTGGGACACCTGGGCGACGAGCCGTAGGGCTTCGTCATTGATGTCGATGGCTTCTTGGGAGGCGATCGCCCGTAAATGCCCAATCATCGGCTCCAGGGGAATGCGGCGATAGTCAAACCGCTGGCAGCGAGAAATAATCGTCGGCAGCACCCGCTGCGGATCCGTCGTGGCCAGGATAAACACCACATTGCTGGGCGGCTCTTCCAGGGTTTTGAGCAGCGCGTTAAAAGCCGCTGTGCTCAACATGTGGCAGTTGTGAACCAATAGCCCATTGGCGACAAAGTTGTGGTTATCTTCAACTTCAATGTCGTAGACCGGTTCAGCCCCAGCGGGGGTCACAGATACGACTGTTTCCAAAGACGAACTGGCGAGGTCGTCGGTCGGAGCCGACTCTGTTGATGAGGGTGCCGCAACCGCAGGCGCAGGGGATAAGATCCTGCTTTCTGTTGTGATGTCCCTTGCGGCTACCCATCCCTGATCGGTTCTAACTAAATGGTTTTCAGTACACCTGATCTTACGATGGGTCGTCTGAATTTCCAATATGTCTCGGGTACCTTGGTCAAGCCACCGTAAGGCTCGCTTAAACTCCCAAGTGCCTGTTTGCTCGTTGTAGCTGAGCACCTGCTTGCCTTCGAGCAAAGGATCATCAATCCTGACTAGTCCGTCTTGGGTAAGGACTAGGGAATCGCCAGTCAGGCACTCGTCGATCACATAGACTTTGTAGCGACACTGCACCGGGGCAAATTGGGCGCGTTCAATTAGTTCGCGGATGTTGTCGACGCCGGTGTTGCTGGCGGCGTCAATCTCGATAAAGTCGAGGGCTGAGCCATTGGCGATCGAACGACAGGTCTCGCAGGTGCCACAGGGCTCTGGGGTGGGGTGGTCCTGGCGAATACAGTTGAGGGATTTTGCCAAAATTCGGGCGCTGGAGGTTTTGCCTGTGCCCCTGGGGCCACAGAACAGGTAGGCGTGGGCAATGCGCTGCTGCTGCAAGGCATTGGCCAGGGTAGTGGCGATCGCATCTTGCCCCACCAGTTCGCCAAAGGTCTGGGGCCGGTACTTGTGGTGCAGGGGTTCGTAAGCCATAGCACTAAGATACCTTGCCCCATGGTCCCCTGGCCCTATGGCCCCCAGGCTTAGCCATAGATCACTCGATGATCAGGGTTGCCATATCTTGGCACAATCCGGCATCGCCTGTTCCACTTGGGCCGGTTTTTCAAAACCGTCTACCAGTTGCCCCATGGCGTGGGCAATTAGCCGATTATCCTGACGGTTGGTGGGGTAAATATCCTTAAGATCTAGCCAACAGGCTTCAAATCCAGCCAACTCTCGTAGCATCATGGGACTGACCTAGCGATTGAAAAATGTCATAAATCAGTAGGTACACCTAGACCACTGGTTACGGAGCGGCTGTGATCAGTGCATATCGAGTCAGTTCGTATGAAGCTGAAACTGACAGAGATCTGTCTGATCGACCCAACTCCAGCAGTGGTGTTGACCTCAGATGTAGGTCAAGTCACAGCACCAGGGTCTTTGCTCCTAAAGTGCCCATTTCCCATCTTCACCTCAGGGCCTAATTGGCTGAGGCAACATGTCTTCACAACGAGCGTAACTATGTCAATCATTCAAAAAATTTACACCGATGGTGCTTGCTCCGGAAATCCTGGGCCAGGGGGCTGGGGCACCGTGTTGTACTTGGTCGAGGGGGGGGTCCACGAACTTGGTGGTCGCGCTGCCCAAACCACCAACAATCGGATGGAAATGCAGGCGGCGATCGCCGGGTTAACCCTGCTGCGCGACAGTGGCCAAACCCAGCCCATTACCCTCCACACCGACAGCGAATACGTGCTGAAGGGCATCACCCAATGGATCGCTGGCTGGAAACGCCGGGGTTGGGTAAACTCTGCCAAAAAGCCGGTGCTCAACCGCGATCTGTGGGAAATAATGGATCAGCTCCATACAGAGGTGAATCAAACCCTGGATCGTCCGGTGCAGTGGATTTATGTGCGGGGTCATGCTGGTGACCCTGGCAACGAACGCTGTGACACCATCGCCCGAGCGTTTGCTACAGGGCGTTCCATTGATCTACAAACGGCTGATTTGCCCACCTTTGCCAGTTTGTAAATCCCGTTGGGGACCCCCTGTTGGTCAGGGTATCTGGTCACGGCATCTATGACCAGGGTCCCCTGCCCATACTATTTATATAGAGTGCTTTGCCCAGTGAGGAAAACTGTGCTGCTGTCAAAAGGCTTTGAAGTAGAAATGTATACCGGCACCCCAGCCGGGGAGATTGTTGGCCTCTCCGACCGGGTTGTGGCCGACCTAAATGGCTTTGTGCGAGAGCCCGACAGCCGCAATGTCGAATACACCACCCCGCCCCTATGCCAGTATGAAAAACTACTGTGTGAACTGGTGCGGCCCCGCCACGAACTCCGACAGTACCTGAAGGGACTGGGCAACTATACCCTGGTACCGGGGAGCACCCTCGCCCTAGGAGACACTAATACATTCCATCGATCGGATCCAGGTAATCCTTACCATGCCTATATCGAGCAGACCTATGGCACCACTGTAGTCACCGCCAGCATCCACATTAATATTGGCATTTCCGATCCAGAAATCTTGATGCGGGCCTGTCGCTTGGTGCGTGTAGAAGCCCCTCTGTATTTAGCCCTTAGCGCCGCCTCACCATTTTTGGCCGGCAAAGTGACCGGCTATCACTCCAGCCGCTGGCAGGTGTTTCCGAAAACCCCGGCTGTTGTTCCCCTATTTGAAAGCCACGAACATCACATCCGCTGGATGGAAGCGCAACTAGCGGCAGGCACCATGCAGAATGTGCGCCATTTGTGGTCCTCGGTTCGGCCTAACGGCGATCGCCGTCCCTATAATCTCAATCGCCTGGAAATGCGCATTTGCGACTTAATCAGCGATCCTATTGCTCTGTTAGCGGTTACAGCACTGCTAGAAGCCCGGCTCATGCAGCTAATAGCTAATCCAGATTTGGATCCCTTAGTCATGAGCACCCTACCCAGGGCCACCCGCAATCAAGCCTTAGTTGCCCTCAGTGATGCCAACGAAATGGCTGCGGCTAAGCATAGTCTGGACGCTGAACTACACCACTGGCAGGATGGTCGCCCGATTCTGGCTCGAGATTGGGTTCAACAGCTCTACGATCAGGTGTGGCCCATCGCCAAAGCCCATGGCATCAGCTGCTTTCTCAGCCCGGTCAAGAAAATTCTCCGGGAAGGCAACGAAGCCCAACGTTGGCTGCGGCAGTACGAGTCAGGGCAGTCGGTCCAGCAAGTTATTCAAGGGGCGATCGTGGCCGTCGGCACCCATGAAGGGCGACTTGCCAGGGACCTCTGTGAACCCTGCGCGGCCTAGATTTAGACTGCCATTACCTTTGCCGTATTTATACGGGCTATAAGCTAAGCTTTTCTATTGGCCAGAGTTTTCTAGTCAGTTCAGCGATTGGGAGGGTGGCTGGCCCACCCAAAAGAAAGTATTAATAAAATCTATAGCTCCTAGACTTTCGTCTCGTTTTGCCGATCAAATTTTGTTCGTGGTTTATTCCTGCTGCCATGCCCCATCTTGTGTTGGTTACGCCTCAAATCCCCCCCAATACTGGCAATGTTGCTCGCACCTGTGCCGCAACGCACACGCCGCTCCACTTGGTAGGCCCCTTAGGGTTTGAACTCAGCGACCGCTATCTCAAGCGAGCTGGTCTAGACTACTGGCCTCAGGTCGATCTAGCCCTTTATGACGACTGGGCGCAGTTCCATGCCCAGCAGCAGCAGCAGGGCGGACGCACCATCGCCTTTAGTACCAAGGGGCGATGTAGCTATATAGAGCTAGACTATCGCCCTACCGATTGGCTGCTATTTGGCAGTGAAACTGAGGGGCTACCCCAGACGATACTGGCGGCCTGCGATGAAACCGTCACCATTCCCATGGCCCGCTCAGCTGTTAGAAGTCTCAACTTAGCCACCAGCGCTGCCATTGGGCTTTTTGAGGCGTTGCGGCAGCTTCAATTTTCCCCCCTCTATCATTCCTGACAGCGGCTAGGGCCTGAAAAACTCATGGCGATCGCCTCTATGAAAGGGCAGGGTAACGCTGGTTCAACTCCATCCACAAGCAGTAATAAGCGTAACTGGCCCAGCATAGAGGGCTACGCCAGATGGGGGGCGAGGCTCGCATGCCTCTCACCCCTGGGCCAGTGGAGAGCAGCAACTCCCCTTGCGCTCCGCTTCAAATCTAGGCTTAAATCAGGTTTCATGCCTCTGAATCAGGGGCTTAGAGGTCTAGCCGCAGAACTGAAAGCGCCTACAAAAATTTTGAAGTTGTCGGGGATACAAAATAGGCCATGGCTAGATAAGAAATTTATATGGCTCAGACCTGTCACAGACTTATGGGATTAGTTGAATAGATACATAACTCCGCCTTAGGGCTGTCTTGATCCCCGAATATCCTTGCTATGGAAGGCTTTCAGCTCTCGCAAGTCAAGAATGTTGCCACCCCGATCCACCTGAAAATAGGCCTTTCAGGCTGGAGCCGGGTCAGGGAGAATACGCTTGCGGAAAAATTCTTTTAGGGGTTAAACCTGTATGTTGAGTTAGCAAAGTTCCCTGTTAAGCTTGGCTTCACTGGGAATAAGCGGTAAGAATCGTGAGGGATTGCTTTTTTAGAGCACTCATGTAAACTTGCTTAAGCCACTTGGACAAGGTAATGTTACCTAGTCAAAAGGGTTTGGTTGATTCACGGTTATTGTAATGCTAATGTTCTGCTCGCCATTTAGGATGTTGACTCGTCGCTCTACGAAGGGCTCAAGGTTGGCAATCCGGTGGGTGGAAAAGTTCAATCGAAGTTGATTCGTTGAGCGCTGGTTTACAGGAGGTCGTTCCTTGAAACGCGTATTTCTGCAAGAGCCTATGGTTGATTCACATTCATCTAGCTTGAATGAGGTTCAGCTAGGAGCTTCAG
>SLIY01000487.1 GCA_007135385.1 Leptolyngbyaceae cyanobacterium CSSed165cm_216 | reverse complement strand
TTCTTGGTGCACCATGCGATCGCCCTGGGTCTGCACACCACCACCCTGATTCTGGTCAAGGGTGCCCTGGATGCTCGCGGCTCGAAGCTGATGCCCGACAAGAAGGATTTCGGCTACAGCTTCCCCTGTGACGGCCCCGGCCGTGGCGGCACCTGCGACATCTCTGCCTGGGACTCCTTCTACCTGGCCATGTTCTGGATGCTGAACACCATTGGTTGGGTTACCTTCTACTGGCACTGGAAGCATCTGGCCATCTGGAGTGGCAACGTTGCCCAGTTCAACGAAAACTCAAACTACCTGATGGGCTGGCTGCGCGATTACCTGTGGCTCAACAGCTCGCAGCTGATCAACGGCTACAACCCCTATGGCATGAACAACCTAGCCGTCTGGGCCTGGATGTTCCTATTCGGACACCTGGTTTGGGCTACCGGCTTCATGTTCTTGATCTCCTGGCGGGGCTACTGGCAAGAGCTGATCGAAACCATCGTATGGGCCCACGAGCGCACTCCCCTGGCGAACCTGGTTCGCTGGAAGGACAAGCCCGTTGCCCTGTCGATTGTGCAGGCTCGGGTGGTGGGTTTAGCTCACTTCACGGTGGGTTACATCCTCACCTACGCCGCCTTCCTAATCGCCTCGACCTCCAGTCGATTCGGCTAGCGAGACTCCCCGTAAGGTGGGCACTGCCCACCTTACGCCTGGGAGCAATCCCCTGCTTAGCTGGGAGGGGGTATCCGCAGGGCGGGGTGGGTCCAGTCTCAGCGAGGTAGACCTATCCCTGCCCTGTCCAAAGGGCGGCAGCACCAGACGTTCAAAATTCAAAATTTTCTCAAGCATTCAGTCTTTTCGAGTCGAAATCAAAATTTTCCTGCTGGTGGGCGGTGCCCACCCTACAAGAGCTTTAAATAAAACAGTATTCAGAATGACGAGTTTTTGAGGTGTTGAGGGGTCCCTTCGTTACCCTCTTCCCCCTGCCAAGCTTGAGACGGATGGAGACTCTCCGCTTCTCAAGAGTCCTGGTTCTTCGGGGTAGTTGAGCCAGGACTTTTACTCTTCAGCGAAAAAAAACTAAACTAGCCTGGAGGCAAACAACCCATGACCAATCAAGTCGTCGGTCCTTACCAAGGGAATCCTGAGCTGGGACACTTGTCTACGCCAATCAGCGATTCAGCCTTTGTCAGGACCTTTATTAGCTGGCTGCCCGCCTATCGCAAGGGTATGGCCCCGATCACCCGAGGTCTGGAAATTGGCCTAGCCCATGGCTATTTCTTGGTGGGGCCAGAAGTGGTCGTCGGTGCCCTGCGAGATTTTGACGCCGCCCCTTACCTGGGTGGTTTAGTGACTGCGATCGCCATTGTTCTGCTGGGTACCGCTGGCATGGGAGCCCACGGGTTGGTTTCCCTGAAGCCTGCCGCCGAATCAGAACCTGGCACCGATACCCTCAAAACCGCTGAGGGGTGGAGCGAGATGACCGCTGGCTTCTTTATTGGCGGCATGAGTGGAGCCTATATGGCCTACTTCCTGCTGGCCCACTTTGAGGAAATCAATGCTATCTTCCGAGGCTTTGTTAACAACTAGCTGAAGCCAAAAAAACTCAAGCTTGCTTCACACCCTAGATGTTTTTAATGTGTTGACTTAGGAGATTTTAATCATGGATGGAACCTACGCGGCTGCTTGGCTACCCTGGATTTTGATTCCAGTGATTACCTGGCTCATGCCTGTGGCGGTGATGGGCATGCTGTTTTTCTATATCGAGAGCGATGCCTGAGGGAGAAGCCCAGTTCGACAAAGAATAATGGCAACCGTCCCCTTCGACTCCGCTCAGGGGACATAGGTGGAGGTGGGGCAATAGGTGAGCTTGTCCAGACTGTTGGCTAGACCCATTCCACTGTAGCCCCATGGGGTTTGCCTGACAAAGCAAACAAAAGCCGTTCCGATTACCGGAACGGCTTTGATTTTAGGGCGATGGGGTGTTGCTACTGTTTAATTAAACAACACCCGTAGCTACTGTTTAGTAGTCGAATTAGTAGTCGAAGTCACCGCCCATGCCAGCGCCAGCGGGAGCGCCATCTTTGGGTTCGGGCTTATCGACCACGATACACTCAGTGGTGAGGACCATGCCAGCAATAGAGGCGGCATTCTGCAGCGCCGAGCGGGTCACCTTGGCGGGGTCAACGATACCGGCCTCAAACATGTCGACAAACTCGCCGTTGGAGGCGTTGTAGCCGACGTTGAAATCCTTCTCTTTGACCCGCTCGGCGATCACAGCACCATTTTGCCCAGCATTTTGGGCAATCCGCATCAAAGGAGCGGCCAGGGCACGGGCCACGATGGAGCCACCGGTGTGCTCTTCATTGCTGAGGTTGGCATCAACCCACTGGGTTAGGTCAGGCACTAAGTGAGCCAGGGTAGTACCGCCGCCGGGGACGATGCCCTCTTCCACTGCCGCTTTAGTAGCGTTGATCGCATCTTCCAGACGCAGCTTGCGGTCCTTCATCTCGGTTTCGGTGGCGGCCCCAACCTTGATGACAGCCACACCGCCAGACAGCTTAGCCAGGCGCTCTTGCAGCTTCTCTTTGTCGTAGCTAGACTCGGTTTCTTCGATTTGACGGCGAATTTGCTCGCAGCGGGCCTTGACATCCTTTTCGTTGCCTTCGGCCACGATGGTGGTGGTGTCTTTGGTAATGGTGAGTCGGCGGGCCTGACCCAGCATATCAACCTTGGTGTTGTCTAGCTTCAGACCGGTGTCTTCGCTGATCACCTGACCGCCGGTCAACACAGCGATGTCTTCTAGCATGGCCTTGCGGCGATCGCCAAACCCAGGCGCTTTCACAGCAGCCACATTCAGCACACCCCGTAGGCGATTCACTACCAGGGTAGCCAGGGCTTCTTTTTCAATGTCTTCGGCGATGATCACTAGGGGACGACCGGAGCGGGCCACCTGTTCTAGCACGGGCACTAGATCCTGCACTAGGGCAATTTTTTTGTCGGTGATCAAAATGTAGGGCTCTTCCAGCACCGCTTCCATGCGCTCGGTGTCGGTCACGAAATAGGGAGAAATGTAGCCCTTATCGAAGCGCATCCCTTCCGTGATTTCTAGTTCGGTGGTCATGGACTTCCCTTCTTCCAGGGAAATCACGCCCTCGCGGCCCACCTTATCCATAGCCTGGGCGATCATGGCCCCCACCTCTTCGTCGTTACCGGCGGAGATGGTACCCACCTGGGCAATGGACGTAGAGTCACCTACTGGGCGAGCATGCTCAGCAATTTTGTCCACCAAGTAAGCAGTGGCTTTATCGATACCGCGCTTTAGGGAAATAGCGTTGGAGCCAGCAGCCACGTTGCGCAGACCTTCTTTGACAATGGCGTGGGCCAGCACGGTAGCCGTGGTGGTGCCGTCTCCAGCCGAGTCGTTGGTCTTGGAGGCCGCCTGACGGATGAGGGCGACCCCTGTGTTTTCAACGTTGTCTTCTAGCTCGATTTCTTTGGCGATGGTGACACCATCATTCACGATTTGGGGGGCACCGAACTTTTTCTCAAGTACCACGTTGCGGCCTTTGGGACCGAGGGTAACCGCGACAGCCTCAGCCAGAATGTCCATCCCTTTCTCTAGGGCGCGACGGGCGTTCTCGTTGTAAATAATTAGCTTAGCCATGAATGGATTGCTCTCCGAAGGAAGATTGCAGGAGTGAACAGAAACGGACGTTATCTTTAGCCCAGAACAGCCAGGATGTCCTTCTCGGACAGCAGCACGTAATCGTCACTGCCTAGCTTGATATCGGTACCGGCATATTTGGAATACAAGACTTTGTCGCCAATTTTGACTTCCATGGCCTGACGGGCACCTTTGTCGTCTGCCTTGCCAGGCCCAACAGCGGTAATTTCGCCCACCTGAGGCTTCTCCTTAGCGGTGTCGGGGAGGAGAATGCCGCCAGCGGTGGTTTCTTCGGATGCACTGACTTTAATTAAAACGCGATCGGCAAGGGGCTTAACACTGGATGCCGCCAAGGTGATAGCTGCCATAAAACTTACTTCTCCGGGGTTGTGACTACGATAAGCGTCTGCGGGTATGCCCGACCCTAGTCAGACGCACTAGACGGGAGAGCTTAGCACTCTAAAGCTCCGAGTGCTAATTTAAGCTGCAACGGCGGCAATAGCAATGAACCTAACTGTACGGGTTCCCGAACTGAAGGGCTAAAGGTGACCTCAGCCAGGGCGATCGCCCTGGCTTGGATCAGGCTCAGCGGGTTACAGATGATGACGAAAATGGCTAACAGAGAAATTAAAGATCCTTGCTAGGTGGCGTCTGTGCTCGCTAAAAGCGTTAAGGTAGGTAGCATCTGGCGTCACCATCCCCCCTGGCCTTCACTTAAGGAGATAGTCATGGCAATACGCTGGTCCCCCCTAGTCCCATCCCCGTTTTGGTCTGAGGTGGCCAGCGATTGGCTGCAAGCCAGGCTCTCAACTGGTTTTGATACCTCCCTAACCAGACTCCTGGGTCCTATCTGGCGCAGCGGTACCTCCGGCAACGACTTTCTGCTGGGTAGCTTTGGCCATGATGTGCTGCGGGGTGGCCCCGGCGATGATATTTTGCTCGGGGTCGGCGGCCATAATCAGCTGTTTGGCGAGGCTGGCAATGACCTGTTAATCGGTGGATTGGGGCGCGATCGCCTGGATGGAGGCCCAGGTCGCAATTGGTTAATCGGTGGCCCAGGGGCTGATCGATTTGTGCTGCGAGCTGATGGCCGGTTCGATACGATTTTTGATTTTCAGGTGGGACGCGATCGGCTACTGCTGGAAGGGGGCTTAACCCCTACTCAGATGGTGATTAATCAGCAGGGGGCCAACACCGAAATTCGCTATTTGGGGCAGTCCGAACCCGCTGCGGTGCTGCTGAATGTAGAGGCCAGCCAACTGCAAACCGACAGTTTTTTAACGCGGGGACTATTACCCAACTTTGACCAACTGGTGATTTTTGGCGATAGCCTGTCAGACCCCGGCAACTTGTTTGGGCTCACCAATTTCTTCCCGCCCTCACCGCCCTATTTTGAAGGCAAGTTTTCCAATGGCGCTATCTGGGTTGACTACCTGGCCGAGTCCCTGAGTTTAGCCCCCGACAGCATTCAAAACTTAGCCATTGGGGGAGCTACCACCGGACGAGATAACGGTTTAGACCCACTCTTAACCGAGCTAACGGGTATTGAGTGGCAACTGCCAGGACTGCTCGATCAACTGGACAGCTATGTAGCCGGGCTGGGCGGCAAGTCGGCTAATGCCAACGGCCTCTATGTGTTGTGGGCGGGGGCCAATGACTTGTTCAATTTGCCCAGCGATCCAGAGGTGATTCCTGGCTTTTTGGCCAACTCGGTGCAAAACGTCGTAAGCACAATTGGTACCCTGGCCTCTGTAGGGGCAGACAGCTTTTTAGTCCCGAATTTGCCTAACCTGGGCTTAACGCCCCGCAGTCTACAGGCGGGCGTTAGCGAGCAGGCCTCGTTCCTCAGCAATCTATT
>SLIY01000344.1 GCA_007135385.1 Leptolyngbyaceae cyanobacterium CSSed165cm_216 | reverse complement strand
TCGCCAGCAAAGCCTTGCCTGAGCACACAGTTGCTCTTATCGCCCCAGCCCATGCCTTCAGTGTAGGGGACAGGTTGGCAAAAAAATGATTTTGCCAAAGGGGCTTTGGCCTAGTTTAGTAGTATTTCGTAACAATCCTCTGCTCAGGTACTCAGGAGCAAAACCTTGCGGTATGGTGAAGGACAGTTCTGCTACTACTAGCTTGCCTGTCATGACCCTGGCTCAGCCGCCCCATAAAAAAGCCAAAGCCCTGCGTCCTGGAGCCACCCGCCCAGCCAAAGAACTCTGTAGCGAGTGCGGTTTTTGCGATACCTATTACATTCACTATGTGAAAGAGGCCTGTGCCTTTCTGAATCAGCAATTTCCCACCCTAGAGCAGCAAACCCACGGTCGCAGCCGCGACCTAGGGGATGACGATGATCTGTACTTTGGGGTGCACCAGGATATGGTCGCCGCCCGCAAGCAGCAGCCCATTGACGGGGCTCAGTGGACGGGCATTGTTAGCACCATCGCCATTGAAATGCTCACCCAGGGCAAGGTCGAGGGGGTGATCTGTGTGCAGAACTCTGACCACGATCGGTTTCAGCCCCAGCCGATCCTGGCCACCACCCCCGACGAAATTCTCGCAGCTCGGGTGAATAAGCCCACCCTTTCCCCCAATCTGTCGGTGCTAGAACAGGTCGAACAATCTGGCATGAAGCGGCTACTGGTGATTGGGGTAGGCTGCCAAATTCAGGCGCTACGGGCGGTGGAAGACAAGTTAGGCCTAGATCAGCTCTATGTGTTGGGCACCCCCTGTGTGGATAACGTTACCCGCGCCGGGCTACAAACGTTCTTAGAAACCACCAGCCGTTCCCCCGATACGGTCGTGCATTACGAGTTTATGCAAGACTTTCGGGTGCACTTTAAGCACGAAGACGGCTCTACCGAAACGGTCCCCTTCTTTGGGCTCAAAACCAACCAACTGAAGGACGTCTTTGCCCCCTCTTGCATGAGTTGCTTTGACTATGTCAATGGCCTAGCCGATCTGGTCGTGGGCTATATGGGAGCCCCCTTCGGTTGGCAGTGGATTGTCGTCCGTAACGATCGCGGTCAGGAAATGCTCGACCTAGTGATGGATCAACTGGATACCCAACCGGTGATGTCCCAGGGCGATCGCCATCAAGCGGTACAGCAGAGCATTCCTGCCTACGATAAAGCGGTGACCCTGCCCATGTGGGCTGCCAAATTGATGGGGGTAGTGATCGAACGGATTGGCCCCAAAGGGCTGGAGTACGCTCGTTTTTCCATTGATTCTCACTTTACCCGCAACTATCTCTACGTCAGGCGTAACTTTCCTGAAAAGTTAGCCGCCCATGTGCCCGAATTTGCCAAGCGAATTGTGGGCCAATACAAATTACCCGACCGCTAGAGCATCGGTACAGGAGGCCAAGATCCCAGGGGTCTTGGCCTCATTGACCATGAATTTTGGAGCACCCCAGGACAGAACCCTGGGATCTGCCCTGGGGCGTCCTAGGGGAGCGGCTAAGAGAAAAGGGGAACGACCCAAGCATGAAGTCTCAGGTGCAGCGCCTAACCTGCCCGCTGCACATAGAAGAACGCCGCCTGAAACAGACCAATCATAAACCCCAGAATTCCCCCCAGGTTAACGATCGCCTGCAGCTCGTTGCGGACAATGCCCTGAATAGCCAACTCCAGCTCGCGGGGAGAGGTGCTGCGCACCCGGTCAATAATTACCTGATCGATGTCTAAAATCGGAATAATTTGAGCTACTAGAGATTCCAGATCCCGTTCCAGGTAACGCTCTAGAATCAGAGCCAGTTCCTCACTCACTGGATCTAGGGATTGGGTAATCACTGCTGAATTTTGCAACCGGTTGAGCAGTTGGGTGGCCAATAGTTCCCAGTTCACGGAGTTACCCAGCCCCCGCACAAACTCGGGACCCAAGGTCTGAATGTAGCCCTGCACCGACTCTCGCAGGTTCTGCCGAATTTGGCGCACCGTCGCCACGGGCAAATTTTGCAGCGACACTTGTTGCAGCCAAGTTTTTAAGCGCAGCTTGATCTGTAAGGCCGTGATCAACTCGGCAATCCGGGCATTGCTCACCTCTCGCTCATCCAGGCAAAAGGTACGCAGGCGGCTCAGGGCGTTTCGCACCCCAAACAGGTTGGCGACCACCCAATAGGTACCGCTGGTGCGTTCCCGGAAAATGGTGTCGATCACTTGAATATTGCGATCGCTCAAAAACTCAATCACCAACTGCCGCAGCTTATCCGGGGGAAACACACCGGTCAACATCCAGGTGGCAATTTGGTCCGCCTGGGCTGGGGTAAAGGTAAAGTCCAACAGCGCCTGGTCAAACAGTTGATTCAGCTGGGGCTCTAAAAAGTCATCCCGCCGCGCCCACACCCGAATCAGCCGTGGTAAGGATTTACCAAACAGATCTTGTAAAATGGCCCCGGCAATATTGGCCGTACGCTGTTGGGCTCGATGCTGCACCTGCTCTAGGGCCAACTGTAACAACCACTTAATCGCCGCCTGGGTGCGTTCCGTTTGTAGCAGCCGTCGGGCCAGGTTTTGTAGCTCCTCAGGGGTCAGCAGCGAACCCATAATGGTGTCTGAAATCCGCTGGGCCAGCCGTTCCTGGTTGCTGGGAATCAACCCTGGGGTAAACGGAAGCCGCTGCTTGCCCAGATAAATGGGGCGATAGGGACGAAACAGCATCTTAATGGCGATGTCATTGGTGCAGTACCCAATCACACCACCAATCACTGGCGGGGCCGCCAGTATTGCCCACTCAGCCCAGGTCATGGCCATAGCTTACTACTAGTACCCCCATCAAGCCGCCGGCAATAGGATAATGCACCGCCTGGGTAAAGCCCGCCTGCCGAGCCAGGGCCACCTGCTCTGGTCCCAATGGGAAGCGATCTAGACTGGGGGCGATGTAGGCATATTCATCGGTCAGGCCCATTTGGCGCGCCATGGGAACTACCACCGTGTCTAAATACCACTGCTGAAACTGCGCCATCAAGCCCTGCTGCGGTCGGTGAAAATCGAGAATGGCCGCTTTGGCCCCAGGCTTGAGCACCCGCCGCAGTTCCGCAAGCCCCCGAGGAATGTCGGTTAGGTTCCGTAGGCCATAGCCGATGGTGGCGGCGTCAAAGGTGTGATCGTCAAAGGGCAGGTCTAGGACGTCCCCCAACGTCCAGTGGATAGGACAGGCGGGTGGCTGACGCTGGCTGCGATCGCCGGCCGCCGCCAGCAGCTCTGCCGAAAAATCTACCCCATACACGCTGCCGGTTGGTCCCACTTGCCGAGCCAGCATGATTGCCAAATCACCACTGCCACAGCACAGGTCTAAGCCAGTATCCCCCGCTTTCGCGCCACTCCAGCGTACGGCCATCCGCTTCCACACCTGATGTAACCCCAGGCTCAGCCGCTGGTTCTGGTCGTCATAGACTGGCGCAATCCGGTTGAAGATTGCCTGGATTTCAGTCGCCGTTGGGGCAACGGTTGGCGGTGATGGTTGAACAAATCCCACGGTCAGGCATCATAGACAAGTTATTCTTTACTGTACCGCCGTCGGGAGGTGTCAGCTAGGGCAAAGTGTCATGTTCGTTACACAGCACTGAGCTCGATGATGTTGCCATCGGGGTCCTGGGTGAACAGGGTCGCCCGCCCCGAGGCACTGGTCTGCACCGGACACCCAGCCTGAACCAGGGCTGCTTTGGCCGCCTCTAAATCAGAGATCGCCAATGCTAAATGGCCATTACGGCCCCATTTTTCAGGGTTCTGGGGTGTTGATTGGTACCCCTCTGCCACAATCAGGTGAATTTGAAAAGCACCCACCTGGTACCACACCCCCGGAAAACTAAAGGGACGCTCCACCGGTTGTAGCCCCAGCACCCCCCCATAGAACCTCTGGGCATGGTTCAGATCGCTAACGTTAATGGCCACATGCAGGGGAGCTTGAACAGTAATCATAGGCGACGAGAAAACCATCATTGAAGTACTAAGCGCCTTTAGACCAAAGTATTACGATAATCCCTCAACAGCGTCATTATCTGCGGTAGGGTATGGCGATTTTCGGCAGATGGATCGACCAAGTAGCCCAGGAGTGCAAGATCTCCTTCAATTTCAATGCCCCTCGAACTCCGCCGCTACCGTCGGCAGCAGAGTCCGAGAAACAGGAGGCAAACAGCCATCGCGGTAGTCAAGCCAATGCACGCCCCTAAACCGTCATAATATCTTTCTCTTTAGCGGCCAGGGCATCATCTACCTTAGCCGTGTACTGATCCGTTAGCCTTTGGATTTCATCCTGGGCATCCCGGGACTCGTCTTCAGAGATATCGCTGGCTTTCTCCAGCTTTTTCACCGCATCAATGGCGCTGCGGCGATGGTTGCGGATCGACACCCTTCCCTCTTCGGCAATTTTGCCGGCGGTTTTGACAAACTCTTTCCGCCGCTCGCTGGTCAGGGGAGGAATATTCAGACGCACCACTTTGCCGTCGTTATTGGGGGTGAGCCCCACATCGGACATGGAAATTGCCTTTTCGATGTTGGTCAGACTGCTGGCGTCAAAGGGCTGAATCATCAGCGTGCTGGCATCGGGGGTGGAAATGTTGGCGATGGTTTTCAGCGGAGTAGCCGCCCCATAGTAGTCCACTTCGATGCGATCGAGCAGAGAGGCGTTGGCCCGGCCTGTGCGAATGGTATTAAAGTTGCGCTGGGTCGCCTCGATGGACTTCTGCATCTGGTCTTCGGTTTCGAGCAAAATTTCGTCAACTGACATTACAAGCCTCTCCTACAAGCGTACCGATGGACTCTCCCATCAGTGCCCGCTTAATGTTTCCGGGCACTGATAGGTCAAATACCATGATAGGGATGTTGTTATCTTTGCACAGGGCGATCGCAGTACTGTCCATCACCTTCAGGTCTTGCTGGAGTACGTGGCCATAGGTGAGGGTGCGATAGCGCTTGGCGTTCGGGTTAATTTTAGGATCAGAATCGTAGACGCCGTCAACCTTAGTGGCCTTGAACACCACTTCGGCATTGATTTCGGCGGCCCGCAGGGCAGCGGTGGTATCGGTGGTAAAGAAGGGGTTGCCAGACCCGGCCCCAAAAATAACCACCCGGTTTTTCTCCAGGTGGCGAATGGCGCGGCGGCGGATGTAGGGCTCAGCCACTTCCTGCATGGCGATCGCCGTTTGGACCCGAGTGGGCACCCCCGTGCGCTCTAGGCAGTCTTGCAGGGTCATGGCGTTCATCACTGTGGCAATCATGCCGATATAGTCGGCGGTGGCCCGATCCATACCGCTGGCAGAGCCCTTAATGCCACGAAAAATGTTGCCAGCTCCCACTACAATGGCAATCTCAATGCCCGCTTGCACCACCTCGGCAATTTCGGTGGCAATGGTTTCCACTACGTTAGGATCAATACCATAGGCCAGGTCGCCCATGAGGGCTTCACCACTTAGCTTAAGAAGTACGCGTTTATAGACGGTATCCATAG
>SLIY01000442.1 GCA_007135385.1 Leptolyngbyaceae cyanobacterium CSSed165cm_216 | reverse complement strand
TAATATTTAGTAGACGCTTAAGTAGAGGCTTGGGTATGGCCGCCAATGGCCTACCCCTACCCCGGGTTAAGATCCACCAAAGTCCAGTCTGCGTCAGTCGCCCCCCGTTGTAAATACAGATCAAAGGCCCTAGCCTGCCGTTGCTGAGCCCGACTCAGACGTCCCCCAGTTAGGCGGTAAGTTCCTTCCACTTCTACCACAGGCTGATCGGCCAGGGTGGTCCACTGATGGTGGGTAATCTTGACACTGCCAACTCGAAAGGGATCGGCAGAGGTGTCTGAGGTAGGCTGTTGACTATGGAGTAAGGCTTGGGTTTGGGCGATCTTTTCAGCGATCGCGACTTCTACCGCTGCTCTGGGTGGTTTTGGGTTGGCTAGTCCACAACCCCATAGGAATAGGCAAAGCCCGATGATCACCAGACATTTGATTGGCTGAATTGACACAAGCGTTTCCATAGCCCCTATTTACTAAAACCACCACCTCCAGGCTACTGCTTTAAGGACGGTGACACTAGTACTGGCTGGCAGAAATAGCAATCCCCTTTACAGAGGGTGTCAGGTGTTAGGTATCAGAATCCCCTCCTGGGAGGGGCAGGGGTGGGTTTGTCAGGTGTCAGAGGAGATGACCGTTCCAGTAAACCGCCTAAGGACGCCGCCTGACAAAAGCACGATTGAGCAAAGCCAAGATGAACGTGAATAGGGTAGCCCCAATAATCGACCAAATAATCGGAAACGTCTGCCCCCCAATTTGGAGGGCAAAAAGCTCAGGTAGGCCCAAATTACGGGCAATCAGCAACCCCAGGTAAGAGCCAATAAACCCCACCACGATAGATGTTAGGCAACCGCCCGTGGTGTACCCCGCCAGCGACTGGCCAATACCGCCACAAACAGCGGCCACAATTAACAGGATCAGAAACTCTATCAGCCCCACAGCGGTTTTCCTCCTACCATCACAGTCAGCAGCATAGCCTACCCAAGCCGTGGCAGTATCTAGCCCCAGGGATAGATTTAGGACGACCAAAGGCTCTGCCAGGGCCAAATTGATGGGGCCAACAGAGGTCTAAAACACCGATACAGCTCCCGGGGTTCTACCTTGGGTGGCCCGACATTCATGGCCCATCAGCCCAAGCATCCTGAGAGTTTGGCATACTGCACCGATGCTACTAGTGGCCCAACAGTTGTAACCGATACAGGCTGGAATAGAGGCCCTTCTGGGCTAACAATTGCTCATGGCTGCCCTGCTCCACTAATTCCCCATGCTTCAACACCAAAATGCGATCGACATTGCGGATGGTCGATAGACGGTGGGCGATAATGATGGCTGTTCGGTTCTCCAGTAGCCGTTCCAGGGCGTCCTGAATCATCGCCTCGGTGCCGACATCCAGGTTAGCCGTAGCTTCGTCTAGAACTAAAATGCCGGGGTCACGAATGGCCGCTCGGGCGAAGGCCAACAGCTGTTTTTGTCCCCCTGAGAGGTTGGTGCCCCGCTCTCGCAGTTCGGTGTTGTACCCCTGGGGCAGTTGCTCAATAAACGAGTGAATATTGGTTTTCTTGGCCGCCTCAACCACCGCCTCCAGGGGATAATCTTCCCCCAAGGTAATGTTACTTTTGACATCCCCAGCAAACAGAAAGCCATCCTGAAAAATCACGGCCATGCGTTGCCGTAGCTCGGCTTGGGGTAAATCTCGGATGTCTACACCATCGAGCAAGATGGACCCCTGGCTGATGTCATAGAGGCGGCAAAGCAGTCGAATAATCGAGCTTTTACCTGCTCCAGTTGGCCCTACGAGGGCGATTTTTTCCCCAGGTCGGATGGTAAAGGTGAGGTCTTTGAGGATGTCTTCATCAGCTTTGTAGCCAAAGGTGACATGGTCGAATTGAATTTCAGAGGCAGTCGAGATGCCGGTGACGCGGTCCTGGCGGTCCTGGCGGTCATGACTCTCTGGGTCACGAATTTCCACGGGCACGCTAAACAGGTCAGTAATCCGCTCAACGGCCGTGAACCCTGCCTGGATGGCTGTGAATTTATCGGCAAACTGCCGTAAAGGGTCAAACAACCGCTGGGCAAACAAAATGAAGGTGGCCAGGGTGCCAAAGGTGAGGGCATCCTGCATGACAAAAATGCCCCCTAACCAGAGCACACCGCCGATCGCTACCAGAGAAATCCACTCCAGCGTCGAGGAAACAGCGGAGTCATAAAAAATCGTTTTGTCGACAGCGGTGATGTATTTCTGATTGGTGGCCCTAAACAGTTCGGCATTGTAACGCTCGCGCCGAAACAGTTGCACCACATTGATGCCAGCGATGTTTTCTTGCAGGGTGGCATTCAGCTCCGAGAGGTACTCCCGGGCTTTGTAATTGGCTTTGCGGTAGCGCTGTTGGAAGTAGACCACCAGCCAGGTGACCGGTATCAGCAGGCTCAGTAGCATCAGGGCCAACTGCCACTGCATGGTGAACATCACCACCAGCAGCACCAAAATTGAGACAATATCGGTGATGATGCCGACAGCACCCGTGGAAAACACATCTCCCAAGGATTCCACATCGCTAGTGATGCGGGTAATTAATTTGCCGACAGGGGTGCGATCGAAAAACCGTACCGCTAGGGACATGACATGGGAAAACAAATCCACCCGAATGTCAGCGGTGATTTGCTGCCCCACCTCCTGAACCAGGTAGCTTTGGTAGCCATCTAACACCAGACGAATGGCCACGGTGACCACCAGTAGCCCCACTAGCAGATTAAGCCCCCCCTGCAGGGTGCGCCCTTCCAAAAACCACATCACCTCTTCCTGACGGATCAGGGAAATTGCCTGACCAATCAAAACCGGCTGCAGAGCATTGGCCCCGGCCAGGGGTAAGAGCAAAATTAGGGGCAGCACCATCATCCGGCGACGCTTTTGAATGTAGGGCCACAGCTGCAAAAACAGCCGCCAGTCGTTGGGGGCTACGGCAGGTTGGACAGAGCGAGTAGGGCTGGAAGTGGCCACCATGGGTCGTGCGATCGCAAGAGTGAGCAAAAAAGCTGGCTGAATCAGCCTAGCCAACATGTAATCTTCTAAACTCTAACGCAGTCAGCTCGACCTTCTGTACTGTGACTGGATGACTGGCGTCTATGCCCTCGGAGCCGAAGTGTTGCGGCATGTCCCCTGGCGGTGGTCAGACCTCGCTGATAATCCTGATATTTAGGTCTGAGCCACCGATCGATGAGCCCCTAAACCGGGGTCGTCACCTGGTGACGCAGTTGATCAATCAAATCCTTCATGCCGTAGGGGTTTACCCGATAGCTGAGGGGATGGGCAATCAACCGGGCCGTGCTGTAGTACAGCACCTCTAGCTCAATCAGGTTATTTTCCTTCAAGGTTTTGCCGGTAGAGACCAGGTCCACGATCGCCTCTGACATGCCGGTAATCGGCCCCAGTTCCACCGAACCTGACAGGGGTACGATTTCCACTGGCAGGTCCAAATTTTGGAAATAGGCTTGGGCGCAATTGACAAACTTAGACGCCACCCGGCAGTGGGCCGGTAAGTCTAAGGCCGCACGGTAGGAGCTAGTAGCTTTTACCGCCACCGACAATCGACAACCACCAAATCCCAAGTCTGCCAGATTAGCCACCGAAGGCTGCTTTTCCCGCAACACGTCGTAGCCCACAATTCCCAACTGAGCCTGGCCATACTGCACATACACTGGCACATCCTGGGCGCGCACCAGCAACCCCCGGGCCCGCCCGGTGGGGTCGAGAATTTGCAGTTGGCGATTCACTTTATCTTGAAACAAGCTGAAGTCGAGCCCAACGCCTTGCAGCAGACGAATGCTATCGCTAAGCAGAGACCCTTTCGGCAAGGCAATGGTAAGCATAGGACTTGTAGTCAATGGGCTCTGATATTCTACCCTGCCTTGCTCCTCCCCCACCTGCCCCATCTCCCCACCCTTCGACTTCGTTACTCCTCCGGAGCCGCTTCGCGAACAGGGCTCCGCCTCCCCATCTCCCCATCCTTCCCACTCCCTACCCCCCCACCTTCCCAATCGCCTCCACCGCCGCTTCCATCGCCATGGCCACATGGGTCCAATGGGTGCCCCCCTGGCAGTAAACAATGTAGGGCTCCCGCAGGGGACCATCAGCGGATAGCTCAGAGGTACTACCGTCGATAAAGGTGCCTCCGGCCATCACCAGTGGGCTATCGTAGCCGGGCATGGAGGCCGGGACAGGTTCTACGTAAGCATCAATTGGGGAATGTTGCTGTACAGCTTTGCAAAAGGCGATTAGTTTTTCTGGCGAGCCCAGGCGAATCGCCTGGATCACATCCCGCTGGGGGGCGTCGGGGGCAGGATGGGTGGCATAGCCCAAGGCGTCGAAGCTGGCTGCTAAAAGGTAATTACCCTTCATAGCTTCCCCCACCATTTGGGGGGCGAGAAACAACCCTTGGTACATCAACCGATTTTGGTGGAGACTAGATCCGCCGCTTAGGCCAATGCCTGGGGCCGTCAGACGGCAAGCGGCGGCCTCGACCAAGTCGGCCCGTCCAGCCACATAACCGCCTGTGGTGGCGATGGTACCCCCAGGGTTTTTGATCAGCGATCCGGCGATCAGGTCGGCCCCCACGGCGCAGGGTTCCTGGTTTTCTAAAAATTCGCCATAGCAGTTATCGACAAAACAGACAACGTCGGGTTTCTGTCCTTTCACAATCCGTATGATTTCTTTAATTTCGGCTATGGTAAGAGTTGACCGCCAACTATAGCCACAGGATCGTTGGATGTGAACCAGTCGGGTTTCTGGTCTAATGGCTGTTTTCAAAGCCTGCCAGTCAATGGCAGCCTGATTGGTCAATGGTACTTCTCGATAGGACACCCCAAATTCTGCTAACGATCCCTGGCCAGATGCGCGCAACCCAATCACCTCGTCCAGGGTGTCGTAGGGGGTGCCCGCCACCGCTAACAGTTCATCCCCCGGACGCAGTACCCCGAATAGAGCGCAGGCAATGGCGTGGGTGCCAGAAACAAACTGCGATCGCACTACCGCCGCCTCCGCCTGCACAATATCGGCAAAGACCCGATCCAAGGTGTCGCGACCCAGATCATCGTGGCCATAGCCCGAAACACTGTGAAAGTGGTGGCTACCCACCCGATGGCGACGAAATGCTCCCAGCACTCGGCCTAGATTTTGCTTGACTTGAACATCAATTCCATAAAAAATCGAAAGCTGTGCAGACTCTGGTGGGATCATCAGGTTTAATCGTTTCCTAGGTTAAATTTTTTCGTTAAGAAACAAGGGAGCTTATTGTCCCTCGAATTTATTCTGACTGTCCAAAAATTCTGAGATGTTTTCATGACTGCTGCAACTTCTGATCAACAGCTCTCGCGCGATTGGGTCACCCTGTCGTTTATGGCCGTTATTCACGGTATTGCCCTATTGGCTTTTTTGCCCGGCAACTTCTCTTGGGCCGCCATTGGTGTCGCCCTGCTGCTCCATTGGGTTACCGGCTGCTTGGGTATCACCCTCGGCTGGCACCGACTGATTTCTCACCGCAGCTTCCAGGTGCCCAAGTGGCTGGAATATTTCTTTGTTTTCTGCGGTACTCTCGCTTGCCAGCATGGCCCTTTGGTCTGGGTAGGCCTGCACCGTCACCATCACGCCTACTCTGACCAAGCTAACGACCACCACGATTCCAACAAAGGTTTTTGGTGGAGCCACATGGGCTGGATGCTGCGGGATGTACCCGCTCGGCGAGACATCGAACGCTTTACCCGCGATATTAACGACGACCCGGTCTACTTATTCTTTGAAAAGTACTTTTTAGCCCTGCAAGTGGCGCTTGGGGTCGTCCTCTACTTGCTCGGGGGATGGCCTTTTGTCCTGTGGGGCATCTTTGTGCGGTTAGTGGTGGTTTACCACTGCACCTGGTTTGTTAACAGCGCTACTCACAAATTTGGTTATCGCACCTACGAAACAGAAGACAAATCCACCAACTGCTGGTGGGTGGCCTTGGTCACCTATGGCGAAGGCTGGCACAACAACCACCATGCCTATCAGTATTCGGCCCGCCACGGACTGAAATGGTGGGAAGTGGACATTACCTGGATGACCATTAGCTTGCTAGAAAAGCTGGGCTTGGCGAAAAAGGTGAAGCTAGCGAATACCCCAACAGACGCGTAAGGGTTGAGCCCCGGTTTCTATGGGTACTGCCAGAGGATATGGCTGGTACAACCAGAAACCGGGGGTCTTTACCAGGTCGGATCCACATAAAGATTGATAGTCAGTTGAGGCTGCCCCGGCGGCACTGCCGTAATGCAGGCACAGATGGGATCTTCCTGGCCGCTGATTTCCACTTCACAGGCATGGCAAGACCCCATTAAACAACCTGTAGGAATTGTTACCCCGGCCCGTTCCGCCACCTGCAACAAGGGCTCCCCAACCTCGGCATCAACCGTGACACCGTCAGGCATAAACTGAATAGAAACACTCATAACTCTCCTACGAGAATCTCCTACGGGGCTACCCGAGCCTGCTTTAACATTTCTACCAGGGTATGATGGGCATCCTCAGCTCCAGCCAAGGTATGGTCAAAGGCAACCCGCGCAGAGGTGACAGTTCCGTCTACAGTAACGGCCAAGGTCATCCCCTCTGGATCAATGGACTCTAGGGTGGCGGCAGCGGCGTTAGGCTGGTTGCCATAGGTGGTGGCGTAGAGCAACACGGCATCAGCATGGTCTTTGTTCATATGCTTGCAGATGCGATCGCTCACCGCGCTGGTAATTGGCTCAGGCATAAACTATCTCGTAAACTACATCAGCAAGACTGATTTCAGCCTAGTCTATACAGCTATGATATCGTCCCTGCCCCCTGATTCAGAGCATCCCTGGCCCACAGGGCATATTTTTCACAGTCCTGGTGCCCACTTAACCTATCGAGTCATCGGTCCCTGTTGTCGCCTCTTCGACCGCGAACAGTTGCCCTGGCCCTGTTGTCGCATTCAGTGGCGGGGCAAAGAGCCCAGTTGGCGACGAATTGGTAAGCGTTTCATACCTGACATGGCAACCCGGCGATCGCCGTCCTACTGCGTGGAAATTGTCGGTCAGGGCTATCACACCCAACCCTTTGTAACGACTCTTTACACCGCCCGGTTTGACTCGACCCTGCAGGCTTGGTGGCATGCCCCATCACGCTCGGGAATGGGCCAAACACCAACGGATAGGGCGAGTGAGAAAGTTTGTAAAGAAACTGACATACAGACGCCCCTTTCGGAGTAACCTAGTCCACATGCTGTAATTTCAGTTATTGAGTAAGGAAACCCTTATGCCAGCTGCTTTTTTACCCTCTATCTTGGTTCCTCTGGTGGGCATCGTTGTTCCCGCTGCTACCATGGCCTTTTTATTTCTTTACATTGAAAAGGAAGATGCGGCCTAGGCTCTGTTGCTTGCTATAAGCCATATTTTCCGCCTGAGCACTAACCTGCCCGGGCGGTTTTTTGTTGATGGATGGTTGGTTTGACCAGAACACCGATAAAGAAACCCGGTTCCTTGGCCAGGCAGCAGATTATCTCGTTAGAGCAGCGACGCAGAAACCGGGTTTTTAACCATACTGAACCGATGATCTAGGCGCCGATAGCAGGCATAACCCACCCCCCTGCCGAGGCTGAAACCCTTGTGAGGCAGAGAACTCCTTTTCTGCCTGCGGTCCGCCCTAGTACTCTACGGCATAAGTCAGCCAACCATTCCTGCCACCTGCCACTCAGCCATGCTAGAGCGGGCGATAGACTCGGTAGTTGATATTGGGAAAGATGTTGTCTACGGCTTGTACCTTGTCCAGCCAGCCAGCATCAATTTTACCCAGGTTAATGTCATCCCACAGTTTTTGGAACCGCATGAGATGCGATCGTGTCCGTCGAATCGCGTAAGGCACCATGGTGCCCGTGCGCATAATAAACGCCCAGTCCGAGGATTGGGCCAACAGCAACTCGCGCGCCGCTTGATTCAAGGCCCGCCATTCTAGCTCATCCGCCGGTTCCCGCTTGGCCAGCTCAATCATCCGCTCCGCCGCCTTGTGCAGGTGGGGATAAATCCAAGCATTTGTTTCATTCAACCAGTATTCGTGGAAGCCCTTATAACCCCAACTGGACTGGGAAGGGCGGCACACTTGCTGGGTAGGGTTAGCCTGCAAATAGTCCGCCAGGTGAGTCATCTCGTAAGTATCTTGGTCAAACCAGCTCTTGCGGAATAAATAGTCTAGGAACCAGGGCCCCTCATACCACCAGTGACCAAACAGCTCGGCATCATAGGGGGACACAATCACGGGCGGGCGCTGCATGATGCCATGGAGATGGCTGACCTGCTGCTCCCGGTTGTACATAAAGTTACTAGCGTGCTCAGCCGCCTTTTCCCGAGCCCAGTAGGGGTCATACCACTCTTTGTCGGATAGGCCCAGGCCCTTGCCGGTAATCTTGTGGTACTTAATGCCCACATTCTTACGCTGGCCGTTGGGCATCACATAGGGCTTGATGTACTCATACTCCGCATCCCAGCCCAGGTCACGGTAGAACTCACGATATTCCGGGGCACCCGGATAGCCCACCTGGGAAGACCACACCTGCTGAGATGACTCATGATCGCGACCAAAGGCCGCAACCCCGCTCTCAGTAAAGATCGGGGCATAGCTGCCAAACCGGGGGCGGGGCCGGGCGTAGAGAATGCCATGGCCATCGGTTAAAAAGTAGCGTAGACCAGCATCGGCCACCATCCGCTCCAGGCCTTCGTAGTAAGCACACTCTGGCAACCAAATACCAGCAGGAGGACGGCCAAAGGTATCCTGGTAGTGCTCAGTCGCCACCTGAATTTGGGCCCACACCGCTTCAGGGTACATTTTCATCAGCGGTAGATAACCGTGGGTGGCGCCGCAGGTGATAATGTCCAGGTTGTTGCTGTCTTGGTATTGCTTAAACGCCGTCACCAAGTCGCCACTGTAGCTCTCCCACACATGGCGTACATGGTTGAACTCTTTGGCGTAAGTTTCGGCTAAATACTGTAGATGACCGTTGTGCACATTTCGCTCCACCTCCAGTTCGGTCAGCTCCTCTAGCATGGCTAGGTGAGCATCAAACCGCTCCTGTAACAAGGGATCCCGCAGCATCGACACCAACGGCGGGGTCATGCTCATAGTGAGCTTAAAGTCGATACCGTCCCGTTTCAGCCCCTCAAACATGGTGAGTAGGGGCACATAGGTCTCGATGATCGCCTCGTACAACCACTCTTCTTCAAGCACATAGTCGCTCTCAGGGTGGCGAACATAGGGCAGGTGGGCATGAAGAACAAGGGCGAGATATCCGATAGCCATAGGGTGCCGTTAAGGAAAGTGAACTGGAGAGGTCGTTGACAAGATTCTAAAGCAAAAGTTAAGTCGTTACGGTTTGCTAGGCTGCATCTAATAGCTTGGAGCCATTAAATCAGATCACACCGCCGGGTGTGGCTCGCCTTGATATGCCATAAAAGGTTAACTGCAGAAAGTTCAGGGAGAACTCTCTGAGCGGCTGTTTGAAAAGCCAAAGAGCATCTCAGGTTATACCTGCGGAGTAGGCCAATGTCCTCAAACGTCAGCGGGTTTACGGCCTCTTGGCAGCAAACTATATCTGGGACGACCTTTTTCAAACAACCTCTGAGCAAAGTCTACGGGGTCAGGGTTGATTAGGCTAGAGCCCAGCTCTATTAAGGGTAAAGTTTGCCTGCCTGGCTAGCTTATGTCCTCTGCCATTTACAGCCCCCAGAACACAGACTCACCACATCATCACCGCTGTTGCCCCAGCCGCATAGTTTAGGTATAGACGAATGCGCAGTACATACTTGCGGCCCCGGTATACCTGGACTCGAATCCGGGCGTTGCGGTCATAGCCGCTGTCATCATCGCCAGCCAGGAACCAATCAGCTTCCTGCGGCTGGTTCCTGGCCATTAGGCTCGTGATCTGGGCTAATCCGGCCAAAATGGTAACTGGTATGGGTGCCATTGGGATATAGAAACGTGCAAACCACAGAAACCTCGGGATTGTAGCGAATGATCATGTCTTGCAGCGGTGTCTGCTTCCAATCCGAGAGCATGTGGTCGATGGTGCTGATCGGGCGATACTTAATCTGCCAGTCCTCCAGATCGGTGGAGGGGTTTTCCAGTTGACGCAGGAGGACGACGGTTCCCTTTTCCCCCAGTTCTTGGTAACCGCGATCGCCCACCTGGCAAATTTTCAAAACGTTAGCTTCGATCACCGCAATTTGTTGATCGGGGGTTTCTAAGATATCAGCCATAGGTCAAAAATTAGCCCCTGAACGTGAACCAAGCCCATCATAGGTCCAAACCTGTAGCCTCAACCACCAGCTCCAAATAACCGGTTTGGGGGTCGTGTTGGCGGCTGAAGCGCAGGTAGGGTAGGGTCGCGATCGCCACTTCCGCCGTCGTACGCACCATGCATCCGACCATAATGTGGCCACCATACATCCGCCCCTGGGCATCCGCCAGGGCACCGTGTAGGTGCATGCCATGGCGCGATAAGGTACCGCTGAGGGAGATTAACTCTAAGGGGCCAGGGATGACGCTGGCTGTCGATGACGCTGCAAACCTCAGCGACCCCTGAGTTAGACTGCCCAGGGCGGTCAAGATGATCCCCGCCTCGAGACCTTGCTCGACCGCAAACGTTTGAAGACTCTGTCTGAGATCATCGCCGGGATAGAGCCGCAAGCAAAAGGTGTCCATGGGGTCAGATTCGCTAAAGATCTTCTAACCACAGGGAAAAGATCCAACCGCCGTCTGCCAGTTCGCTCCAGTTGCCGAAGGTTTCTCCTGTGATCGTGACGATTGTGCCATTATCCACCGATCGCAGGATTTCGTTCTCAGTACCAGGGCCATCAAAGACAAGGGTCGGGTCTCCATCAGTCACGACCCGCTTCCGCTGTTCCCCCGGTTCTGGGGATGGCGTAGGTGTGGGAGTCGGGGTCGGTGTGGGAGTCGGGGTCGGTGTGGGAGTCGGGGTCGGTGTGGGAGTCGGGGTCGGTGTGGGAGTCGGGGTCGGTGTGGGAGTCGGGGTCGGTGTGGGAGTCGGGGAAGTGGCGTTGTACAAGGCTAGCCAGGTGTCATTATCCACCCGCCCAGTTACCGGCAATCCATTCACCCGTTGAAAAACACGCACTGCATTTTGGGTATCTTCGTCATAAATGCCCGATATGGGGAAGTCTGACGGCAAGTACCCCAATTGCCGCAGCCGTCGCTGGAGTTCTCTAACATTCTCATCGGGCTCTGGCTGAGCGGGTTCTGAACTATCCTCTACAAACGAGCCGTACTGCAAATAAGCCCGATCAACCCATTCCCCAGTGGCCAGTTCGGCCCAACCCACAAGGGTGCGCCCGGTAACCCTGACCCGACTGCCGCTGCGAAATTGTCCTGTGCGTTGATACTCGTATCCTGGTCCACTGCGAATGTTAAGGGCGTACCCCTGGGGGGTGATGACCAAGGCCAGGTTTCGACTGGTATCTCCAGTCAGGCCAGAGTCAATCGGGTTGCGGCTGACCAGGTTACCGGCAACCCAGGTGGTATCGATCAGCTGTAGCCAACCATCCTGCCGCCGTCCCGATAGTTCTAGGGGGCTGCCCCGACGGACACGGCGGTAAACCCCCGTATGGGTGCCGGGTCCCCAGCGCACATTCAGGGCATAGCCCTGGGGGGTATTGGCATACACTACAGTGCCCCAGGGTTGGTTGGCGTGGGCTGGGAGGCTCAGACCGCTGCCCATAACAAGACCACTGGCCAGGGCCGCGAGCAATGGCCGTGCCTGACGATAATCATGGGGGTACTGACCCGCCATGACCCACCCTAACTCGGAGGGCGAGTCATCGAGCAGCCATAACCAGAGACAAGCCAGACTATCCATAGGTGCTTACTGGAATTAGAGAAAACGATGAGTCAGTCTCAATCTGGGGCTTACGGTATGCGGTTTAAGGCGAGCTGTAGATCGTGCACCGTAAACCGTGCAACGCAGATCTTATTACCCCGTCACTTCTGACTTGACAGACCACTAGCTATGGAAACGACCGGATTTTTGACTCCCTTGAGCCTATCTCAATCATAATCGGCTGGCGTAATTCCAGTGCCATCAACCCAAAAAATACCCCTGGGCCGGGGCAGACCACAGGGGCAAATCGATTAAGCATTCAGGTAAAGCCGTCAACGGCACAAAGCGATCAAACGTAGGTGGAGGTGATTTGCGGCACCACCAGTAGGGTCAATCCCTGCCGACCAATCACAGTGACCCAACTCGATACATCCATGGCGTAATCAGCCACGGCGGCATCGGCGGCTTGGTATACCCTAGCGGGCCAGTAGGTTCCTTCGTAGAAAACCCGTCCTTTAACGCTAGGGGTAATGGTGTGCTCCACCCGGGCTTTTTTTTGCTCTTTGAAGAGTTCTACAGTGTGGGGCAGATTCATCGTATCCTCCCAATTAAATCTTTAAGGGCTCTTCACTTTCTAAGTGGTGCTGAACGGCAAACTGTGACAGATGATGCCAGCTAGTCTTTAGATTGGTCACAATAAGTCGTTATTGTTTGGTGCTCCATGGCCACCCAAAAAGTTGGTGGTCATTGCCATAGGTGAGAACAATAAAGGCACTGGCCAGGTGGGATCACCGCCCCTGTGCCAGATTTTGAAGCGACTATGAAGCTGCCACAGTAAAGATAACAGTTGCTAATGGGTAAGCCCCGTTGTCGGCAAAACTGTTTTCAGTTTTTTCACCAAAAGTCAAGGTTAAACTCTATAACAATGAGTCAGCACCTGATTGTTCTAAAGCCTGCAGGTCAAGGTTTTTATTCTTATGGTACACCTTGATAGTCTAGGTGCTAGCTTGTCCATAGGACTAGGCTGCATCGGCAGTTATGGTATAAGTGACTAAAATGGTAATGACTCAGGTCCGGATGTGCCTATGACCGATCAAGCGTTATCGATCACACCCGATGACTATGGCTTGCTGACCGATCTGTACCAACTCACTATGGCGGCCTGCTACGTGGGAGAAGGGATCAGCGATCGCTGGGCCAGTTTCGAGCTGTTTACCCGGCGACTACCCGACGACTATGGCTATGGGGTCGCGATGGGGTTGGCCCAGGCGATCGATTACTTGACCCATTGGCGGTTTTCTGAGGCCCAATTGACGACCTTACGCCAAACTGGTTTGTTTGACCAGGCCCCCGAGGCCTTTTGGCAGACCTTGGCTGGGGGGCGGTTTACGGGGAATCTGTGGGCCGTACCTGAGGGCACAGTGATCTTTCCCAACCAGCCTCTGTTGCGAGTGGAAGCCCCCCTATGGCAAGCCCAACTGGCCGAGACTTATCTGCTCAATACCCTTAATTACCAGACGTTGATTGCTACCCGAGCGGCTCGACTGCGGCAAGTGGCCGGGCCGGATACGCGCCTACTGGAGTTTGGTACCCGCCGGGCCTTTAGCCCCCAGGGCTCTCTGTGGGCCGCCCGGGCCGCTTTGGCTGGAGGGTTAGATGCCACTTCTAATGTACTGGCTGCCTTGCGCCTCGATCGCAAACCCGCCGGGACCATGGCCCATGCCCTAGTGATGGCCTTTACCGCCATTGAAGGGCACGAAGATGATGCCTTTACCGCGTTCCATCGCTACTTTCCTGGAGCCGCTCTATTAATTGATACCTACGACACCGTGGCGGCAGCGGCACGTTTGGCCCAGCAAGTGCAGCAAGGACAAGCGACAGTAGCAGCGGTGCGACTCGATTCAGGGGATCTGGCGGCCCTGTCTCAGGCGGTGCGATCGCAGTTGCCGAACGCCATCATTTTTGCCAGTGGAGACCTAGATGAGTATGAAATTGCCCGCTTACAGCAGGCTGGTGCCCCCATCGACGGCTACGGTCTGGGCACCAAGCTGGTGACTGGAGAACCCGTGAACGGGGTTTACAAACTAGTGGAGATCGACGGTATCCCGGTGATGAAAGAGTCCGATAGCAAAACCACATTTCCCGGCCGTAAGCAAGTGTTTCGCAGATTTGAGCATGGGCAGGCCCTGGGCGATCGCCTGGGCCTGATGGATGAACCTGCGGCAGCGGATGAGCAACCCCTCTTACAATTAGTCATACACCAGGGGCAGGCGGTACAGGGGTATGATTCCCTAGAAACCATTGCCCAGCGCACCACCACTTCGGTGGCCCATCTGCCCGCGTCGGTTAGACGGATCAATCAGCCAGAGTCCTATCCAGTTACGATTTCCCAGGCTCTGCATGATCTGACTGATCGCACTCGTCAGTCTGTCCCCCAGCCGTTGTCCTAAGGATGGTTCCATGACTCGCATTGCCCTGTTTGGCACCAGCGCCGACCCCCCCCACCGGGGCCACGCCACCGTGTTGACTTGGCTAACCAGTCAATTCGATCATGTGGCGGTCTGGACGGCCAATAATCCCTTTAAAGATCATCAGACCTCTCTGGGCGATCGCTGCCGCATGCTGCAGCTCCTGATTGACGAACTCGAGGTACCCACTGGCCAGGTACAACTCCATCCCGAACTTAGCCACATGCGCTCCATCATCAGTATCGAGCGGGCCCAGCAGCAGTGGCCCGAGGCTCAACTCACCCTAGTGGTGGGCTCTGATCTGGTTCCCCAACTTCCCCGTTGGTACCGGGCCAAAGATATTTTTGCGGCTGTGGAGATTTTGGTGGTCCCCCGCCCCGGCTATCCTATCGCTGAAACCGACTTGGCTCGTCTGCGCCAGCAGACCACCGTCACCGTCGCCATGCTGCCCCAGCAGGTCGATGTTGCCTCCTCCGACTATCGCCAGGCCGATGCCGATCTGGCCCTCACCCCCGCCGTTCACGACTACATTGCCCAACACCACCTGTACCCATGGCCGGAAGACTCCAGAAAACCCCTGACCACCCCCTGACCAAACCGGCCCTAGCCGACTTTAAGGTGGGGGTAGAAAATGTCATCTTTTCCGTAGATACCGACCAAAACCGCCTGTTGGTACTGGTGGTGATGCGCCACGAAGCCCCCTATCTGGGCTATTGGAGTTTACCAGGCACCCTAGTACGCCAAGGGGAATCCTTAGAAGACGCCGCCTACCGAGTGCTGGCCGAGAAAATCCGGGTCAAAAATCTCTATTTAGAGCAGCTTTACACGTTTGGCGGACCCCGCCGCGACCCGCGAGAAGCTCCCCATGCCTTTGATGTGCGTTACCTATCCGTTAGTCACTTTGCCCTGGTGCGATTTGTTGAAGCCGAGCTAATCGCCGGTGGGGTCAGCGGCATTGCTTGGTATCCCTTGGCCCAAGTCCCTCAGCTTGCTTTCGACCACAATCAAATTCTCAGCTATGGCTACCAGCGCCTGCGCAACAAGCTGGCATATAGCCCCATCGCCTTTGACGTGCTGCCCGACACCTTTACTCTGGGAGATCTTTACCAGCTCTACACCACGGTGCTGGGGGAGTCCTTCTCCGACTATTCCAACTTTCGGACCCGGTTGTTGAAGTGGGGCTTTCTACAAGATACAGGCCGTAAAACCTCACGGGGGGCAGGGCGACCGGCCAGCCTCTACCGGTTCAATGCCGAGGCCTTTGAACCTCTAAAAGACAAACCTATGGTATTTATCTAAGCCTGCCCCTGCCTCTGGATTAGCCAATGAAACATCGAGCTCCACGAAATCGAACCCTTGATTTGCATGCCCTAGAGCGGCAGCAGCTGTCGCAGCGGTTGATGACCCTAGCGGATCAAGTCCAACCCGAGGCCTTGATCAACCGCACCATCTGTCAGGATCTGATGGCCGCATTGCCCCACCTACCAGATCAATTTGTTGACTTGATGATTGTTGACCCCCCCTACAATCTGCATAAAAAATTTAATAGTAGAACCTTCAAACCTCTAAACCACGAAAATTATGGGGCCTGGCTAGACACCTGGATGGGACCAATTAAACGGGTCTTGAAGCCAGACGCCTCCGTGTATATCTGTGCAGACTGGTCAACCTCAGTGGCCATGTACCCAGTACTCAAGCAATATTTCAAGGTCAGAAACAGAATTACTTGGGAGCGGGAAAAAGGTCGGGGTGCCAAAGCTAACTGGAAAAATACCTGTGAAGATATTTGGTTTTGTACCGTCTCAGATGATTACTACTTTAATGTGGAGGCTGTGAAGCTAAAGCGCCGGATTATGGCCCCCTACAGAACCTCGGCCGGGACGCCAAAAGATTGGCAAGATGATGGGGGGGAACGGTATCGCTTCACCCATCCATCCAACCTCTGGACCGATATTACCGTCCCCTTTTGGTCAATGCCAGAAAATACCGATCACCCCACCCAAAAACCGGAAAAACTTATCGCCAAATTAATCTTGGCCAGTTCAGAAAAGGACGATTTGGTGTTTGATCCATTCTTAGGCAGTGGGACCACGTCAGTGGTGGCCAAAAAGCTGGGGCGACGCTTTCTTGGCCTTGAAATTGAGGCAGACTATTGCTGCCTAGCTGAGAAGCGTTTAGCGTTGGCTGATGGGGATACTCGGATTCAGGGGTATGCTGATGGCGTTTTTTGGGAACGAAATACCTTATCAGATCAACAAAGCCATAAACCATGATGGCCTGCTGTAGGGTCTGCTGTGGCGTCCGAGGCATTGGCCCTACCGGGGAGGACTGCATTCAGTCCACGGTATATCAAGCCATTCAATCATCAGGTTAGGCTGATTTCACCCAACTTGCCTTGCCTCACTCCATTTACTGACTCAACCCCACCTATGAAATTTGCGATCGCCCAACTCAACCCCACCATCGGCGACCTGGCTCATAATGTCCAGCAGGTGCTGACCGCTGCCCAGCAGGCTGACCAACTGGGAGCGACCGTGCTGGTGACCACAGAACTGGTACTGTGTGGCTACCCCCCCCGGGACCTGTTGCTGCGCCCTGGATTCATTCATGCCATGGCCCAGACCCTGGAACAACTGGCCACCGATTTACCTGCCGATCTGGTGGTTTTAGTGGGGTTTGCTGCTGCTAATTCCCAGGCTCGGCACCAGGGGGAAAAACCCCTATTCAATAGCACTGCCCTGATCCACAAGGGTCAGGTGCGACAGGTGTTTCATAAGCAACTGTTGCCTACCTACGATGTGTTTGACGAACACCGCTACTTTGCCCCAGGGCAAGGGCCTAGCACCTTTACCCTACCCCTGAATGATGGGCATCTGCGGATTGGGGTCACCATCTGTGAAGACCTGTGGAACGACGAAGAATTTTGGGGTGGGCGCAGCTACCCCCGTAACCCCATCGCCGATTTGGCCGAGGGCGGGGTAGACCTGGTAATCAACCTCTCGGCCTCCCCCTACTCGGTGAACAAACAACAGCTACGGGCGGCGATGTTGGCCCACAGCGCGGCTCGATTTCGCTGTCCCATTCTTTACGCCAACCAGGTGGGGGCTAACGATGACTTAATCTTCGACGGCACCAGCACCGTCTTTAACCGCCAAGGGGAGATGATCGCTCGCCTACCCTCCTACCAGACTGGGCTGATGGTGGTGGACTATGACCCGGCCAAGGGGGACGTTCTAGCGGCAGACATCGCCCCCCTCCCCACCGACGAAACCGAGTCGATCTGGGCGGCTCTAGTGCTGGGGGTGCAAGATTACACCCGCAAATGCGGCTTTAGCAAAGCCGTGATTGGCCTCAGTGGTGGCATTGACTCGGCCCTGGTGGCCGCCATTGCCGCCGCCGCCCTGGGGCCTGAGAATGTATTAGGGGTGCTGATGCCCTCCCCCCATAGTTCTGATCACTCGGTAGCGGATGCGTTAGCCCTATGCCAGCGGCTGGGCATTGCCCAGACAACCCTGGCCATTGGCCCTTTGATGGCCGCCTATGACCAGGTGCTTAACCCTCTGTTTGCTGGTGATCAACCGGGCATTGCCGAAGAAAATATCCAGTCGCGGATTCGCGGCAACCTATTAATGGCCATCTCCAACAAGTTTGGCCACCTACTCTTGTCCACTGGCAACAAGTCAGAGATGGCAGTGGGCTACTGCACCCTCTACGGAGATATGAATGGAGGTCTAGCCGTAATTGCTGATGTGCCCAAAACCCGAGTGTATGCCCTGTGTCACTGGTTGAATCAGCGGTCAATCCAGGGGGGAGATAACCTGATCCTGGGGCATCTGACCGCTCGACTACCCCAACTGAGCGATACCTTGATCCCCAAAAACATTCTGGTCAAACCCCCCAGTGCCGAACTCAAACCCGGCCAGGTTGATCAAGATTCCCTGCCGCCCTACGACATCCTGGATGACATTCTGGAGCGGTTGGTGCAGCACCACCAGTCTACCGACGATATTGTTGCCGCTGGTCATCAGCCCGAGGTGGTCAATCAGGTGATCAAACTGGTTTCCCGCGCCGAGTTTAAGCGGCGGCAAGCCCCACCTGTACTCAAGGTGACCGATCGCGCCTTTGGCATGGGTTGGCGGATGCCCATTGCCCAGCGCTGGCCAAGTTCTAACTAGTGCAGCGTCAAGTCTTGAATTTAGGGTTAGCAGATGTAGAGATTTGGTGGCATCAAGGTCCGAAATCCCCTCCTTTGGAGGGGTAGAGGTGGGTCAAGCAAGCCCGAAAAGACCCACCCCGCCCTCCGGGCACCCCTCCGTGGGAGGGGATCATAAGTCCTGAGGTGTTGAAGCAACCTCCCTGAAGATAAAGGACTTTTGCAAAGCACTTACCCTAATTTTTAGTCTTAACAGACCACTAGCCTGGTTGGTAACAATTCTTACTTGCGCCCGGTACGCGATTAGACTACATTACTGGGCACAGGCTGTGTGCGTGCAGTCTGAACGTCCCCAAAATTTGGTCGAGCGCCACTGGAAG
>SLIY01000039.1 GCA_007135385.1 Leptolyngbyaceae cyanobacterium CSSed165cm_216 | reverse complement strand
TACCGGATCAAAGTGCCTCGGAACCGGATAAAGTGGCCATATGTATGATGACGACTTAACTACCCTGAATCCAGACCTTGAGTTTGCTGACCCTCTTGATGCCCTGGGGCCGCCTGAAGAAGACAGTGCCCCCCAGTACGATCCCGAGGTGATGCTGCCATTGTTGGATGCCACAGACCCCCAGCAGCGGATGCTGGCGGCCCGTGCCTTTTGCGAGGTGGAAGATAGTCGTGCCATTCCGGCTTTGGTGCGGCTATTACAAGACACATGCCCCCTAGTGCGGGTGAGCGCCGCCTATGCCCTAGGCCGTAACCCCGACCCATTGGCGGTCGATTCCCTGGTTACTCAGCTGGCGGCCGATTGGAACGGCTACGTGCGCAAAGGTCTCGTCTGGGCCCTGGGTAACTCCCATGATGGTCGCGCCCTCTTCCCTTTGATTGATGCCCTTAAGACAGACATTCCAGCGGTACGCCTCTGGGCGGCCAGTGCTTTAGCGCAAATGGCCCAGGTGGGCTACGAGCCAGCGATTGCCGCCATTCCCCCCCTGATTGAGGCCATGCGCCGGGATGGCGTGTCGGCGGTGCGCAGCAACTGCGCCTGGGCGATTGGTCAACTTTGCCGGGAGTTGCCGTCTAACGTGGTGTATCACACCGCTGTTGATGCCCTGATTGAAACCTTTGCCGAAGATGATGACCTAGGGGTACGGGAAGATGCCCGCTCTGCCATCCTCAAAGTCGGAGACACCCGTGGATTACAAGTGATCGAAGAGATTGAGCAGGATGGCTTCTTTTAGACAGGCTTAGTGGCGTGAAATTTAAGCTGGGACATCCTGAACAGGCCAGGAGTCAGAATCCAGTCCCTTCTTGCACTCGAACTCCTGAATTCGATTGCGGGCATAGCGTCCCGCCTTAAGAAATACGCTGGCTTAGTTGGAGGCTTTGACCAATAAGTATAGTCCTATGGAGAGTCCCAGTAGGGTAGGCAGCCAAGCGGCCATAAACGGAGAGAGAATCCCGACTTCTCCCATGGCGTTAGTGATGAATGACAGCAGGTAATAGCCGAAAATAATGACGATACTAATCCCAAAGCTGGTGGCCCGACTGGTGCGCTGGGGCAGTACCCCAATCGAGGACCCCACCAGACCAAACACGACGCACACAAAGGGAAGGGCATATTTTTGCTGAATCCGAATCTGCCAGCGGCGAATTAATGCTTCGTCGCCCCCCTGACGCACCAGGTCCAGTTGTTGAGAGGCTTCGGCAATATTCATTTCAGTATCGCTTTTGGTGCGACCGGCCAGGTCTAGGGGCGTGCGAGGTAGTTGCAGCTTTTGATTTTCAAAGGTGATGATGTTGCGGAATGAGCCGTCGGGGGCAACGGCATAAATCGTGCCATCGTAAAAATTCCAGGTGTTTTGACTAAAGTCCCAAGTGGCAGAATCAGCGCTGACAACTTGGCTGAGGCCTTCCTGGGAAAAGTCGAGAATGGTCAGCCCATACATGGTGTCGCCGTCAAAGCGGCGGGCGTAGAACTGCCGCTTCAGTTCCTGGGCGGCGGCGTCATCCCTGGCCGGTTGAAACTCTTGGTAAAAAATGTTGCGCTCCTGAAAGGGGGGGCGTTCAGAATTTAAGGCTCGCTCTAGGGTGATGGCGGCTCGATAGTTGGCGGCGGGAGTAATCAGTTCATTGAACACAAAGGTCATCCCGGTGACCAGCAAACTGAGCACCACCGCTGGGGCAATAATCCGCCGAATACTGACGCCGACCCCTCGCAGGGCAATCAACTCGCTATCACTGGAAAACCGGCTATAGGTCATCATCGTCGCCAGGAGGGTGGCCATCGGAAAGGCCAACACAATGAATTCCGGTAGCTTGAGCATAAAAATTTGGATGGCCAGGGTAATGGATAGCCCCGACTCGGTGATGCGCCGGATCAACTCAAACAAAGCGCCGATGGAAATACCAATGGAGGAAAATGCCCCGACTCCGAACATAAATGGCAGGGAAAGTTCTTTGGCGATGTAGCGATCCATCACAGAAATCACGGTCCGACTCTGGCGAGGTCGGGGAAAGGATAGCTGAGATGGAGAAGATGCTTGAGCCATGGAGTAGGATCTGAGAAACAATCGGGAGGGAAGAAAGGTGGTGCTGAGGACTGAAAGCGCTCTGAATCGTTCAGCCGTTACCCATTGGGGCAAGGGTTAAAGGGCAAAATCTTTGCCGAGATAGTGCTCGCGCACTAGAGGATTGTTATAGAGATCATCAGCGCTGCCTGAAGCTAGAATTTGACCGTCGTTCATGATGTAGGCCCGATCGATAATTCGCAGGGTTTCACGCACATTGTGGTCGGTAATTAAGATGCCCATATCGCGATCGCGCAGTTGAGCGACAATCTCTTGAATCTCAGCTACCGCAATCGGGTCTACCCCTGCAAACGGCTCATCCAAAAACAGAAACCGAGGCCCCTCTGGACCAGAGGCCAGGGACCGGGCTAGCTCGGTGCGCCGCCGCTCGCCCCCTGATACTTGAATGCCTAGGGTGTTAGCCACCTTCTCGAGGCGAAACTCTTTGAGCAGGTCTTGGAGCCGATCGCCATATTCTTCAGGGGCGACTCGGGTTTGCTGCATCACCAGCAAAATATTGTCAACCACAGACAGATTGCGAAAAATGCTGGGTTCTTGAGCCAGATAGCCAATTCCCAAACGAGCTCGCTGGTGCATGGGCAGGTCAGTAATATCGATTTGATCGAGACACACCCGACCACTATCGGGACGCTCTAACCCCGTAGCCATGTAAAACGTTGTGGTTTTTCCAGCCCCATTGGGCCCTAGCAGCCCCACAATTTCTCCTTGGGCAACAGAAAGGCTGACCCGGTTAACTACCTGGCGCTTGCCGTAGGTTTTTTGAACGTTGTCAAGAACGATTTTCAAAGGTTTGCCTGGGCGACGACACAATGCCAAACCTAAAAAATTGTATCAAAGGCTCTTCCCTCTCTGGGTAATACGGGGACCCATTCCGATAACCGGCACATGGCTTTAAACCATTCATCGGGGTAGCTTCGAAGTACTACTCTAATGCCCTGCGCCCTGCGATTAAGGCCACCTCAGCTGGGACCGGCTGGCTCAATCGGGCTGACATCGAGAAGGACTGGTGGGCGAGAAGAAGACGGCTGGACCGGTTGACTCGAAGCGGCCCCATTGCCACTCGGGGCTGCCTGAGATTCTGGTAATACATAGACTGACTCCACCTGGTTATTGGGACTGGGCACCGCTACAAACTGCCCTGTCTCGATTAGGTAGGTGACCACCTCGGCCCTCAGGGTACTGCCCCGTTGGTCAATCAACACATTGCCACTGAGTACAATTCGCTGTTCATTGCTGTAGTATTCCGCCTGGGCCGAGGTGGCTCGAATTTGTTGCGCCGGATAGTCAATTTGTACATTCCCCCGGGCGGTAATCACCCCTGTAATTGTATTGGCCTCCTGGACATCCGATCGCAAGGTGATGGTGTCCTGGGCCTGGGCCTGGGGTGGCACCAACGGCGATACCCCCGATTCGCCGCCAGCCAGTACCAGGACTGCGGTGATCGACATGCCTAACCAGGACCAACGAAGGAAACGTGCCATAACTAGAACCCGACCGGACCAAAACAACTGATGGCTCAATTCTAGCCCAGCGATTGATAGGCCTAGGGCGATCGCCCCAAGGGGCTGATTTTTGATCATCGCAGCCAGATGATCCCGCTATGCTAAAAGTAGCCCTGTGTCCCCCGGTCTATGGATTCCCCCCCCTGGCCCACTATTGCTGTGATTATTCCCACTTACCGACGGGAGGCGGTGCTGTGTGATACCTTAGACAGCCTGCTAGCCCAGGATTATCCGGCCTATGAGGCGATTGTAGTCGATCAGACTCCGGCCCACCAAGCCTCTACCCAGCACCAGCTGACGCACTGGGCCGAAACCGGACAAATTACCTGGTATCAGGTGCCTTGGGCCAGTTTACCCGCTGCCCGGAATCTGGGGATCGAGCAATCTACTGGGGAGATTGTGCTGTTCATCGACGATGATGTGGTGTTGCCTGTCGGGTACCTGTACGCCCATGCCCGCAACTTTTTGCAGCAGCCTCAGGTGGGAGCCTTGGCCGGTCGCGTCCATGATCCTAGAAAACTAGCCGAAGCTCCAGACCTCACCATTGACTACCTACCCCCGGAAGCCATGGATCCAGGCATTGCCTGGTATCATTTGGACCTGGTCCGTCCAACCCAGCCCCAGGGTGTGCTGACAGCACGGGGATGCAACATGTCGTTTCGGCGACAGGTGTTTAGCCAGCACGGGCTCCGGTTTGACGAGCGCTTCTACGGAACTGCGGTGCGAGAAGAATCGGATTTGTGTCTGCGGTTGCGTCAGACCGGCTACCTCGTCTGGTATGACCCCCAGGCCTATCTGTTCCATCGAGGGGAAACAACCGGCGGTTGCCACTGTATCGCCACTCAGACCCTGCGCTATCAGCTCGATTTCTACCACAATCACTTTCTATTGGGCCTGAAAAATTTAACCTGCCGTCAAAATCGACAGCTATTTTGGGGGTTATTTACCTGCCATGTGCTCGGGCATTCCCCCTGTAACAAAGATCGCCATACAGGTAAAGTGATGATCCGAGGTCTATGCTACGGGCTGGGCTTTCTGTATGTGCTGTACACCTTGGTTTCCACCCTGGGTAAACAGGGCCGCCTCTACCCCAGCCAGCTAGTTGTTGCCGCTTGAGGAGGAGAGTCCACTTTGATCAAGGTGAGGCGATAGTGATACAGAGCAACGGGCTGGTCTAGAGCCTTAAAGAACTCGGGATCTTGGGGAGACAGATAGACAGCGGTCACTTGGTCGGCAACAATTCCCGCTGGGGTTTGGCTGTAGTCGGTAATGATATCCACCTGATTTAGGTAAGGGGTGGCAGAGCCGCTAAACACTTGCTGAAACCGCTCAGTGGCAACAAAGCGTTCAGGGGAAGGGGTTTCAGTACCACGGGCCGTGACTGTCGAGGTTAATTGTCGCCCGTGGTCTAGCAGGGTGACCTGGCGGTTAGGATTACTGGGATCCACCTTGACTGCTTTAACCGCTCCATCGCTGAGGTAGGCTCGGGCTAGGTTGAGCCCATTAAAGGCGCGATCGCTGATCACCTGAGACTGGCCCTGCACCAAAGGTACGATCCCCCAGCTCACTTTAGGGACTGACAGAAACCGTACCACACAGGTAACCGGCTGATGCAACCAAGTCTGATTGCCCTCGAAACCTGGGGTAGTCAGCGCTGGCGCCAGGGGAGCAGTTAACTCCACCAGGGTACTGGTCAGCTGCCAAGTGCCCTGAAACCAGTCTGGATAGACCAAATCCCCTTGGGCCGGAGCCAGGGAGGGAAGAGCCTGCCCACTGGGGACATGCTGGATGCGATAGTCAAAGACCGGCCCCTTGGGGTCATCGCCCAAGACACCAGCCTGAGCCTGCCCACTGCACAGTAGCCACACAGCCAAC
>SLIY01000303.1 GCA_007135385.1 Leptolyngbyaceae cyanobacterium CSSed165cm_216 | reverse complement strand
TCGACCCTCAGGTCGGGAAATTCCCCCTTAAAGAGGCCAACAATCGCGGCAATTTTGCTGGCGAATTCAATACTGTTTGCCTGTTCTGCTGCGTTCACGCGTCCTTTGGGGTAACGGTTCAGGGATAGGATTGAGCTCTCAGCATAGGATAGCGTTTTCTTTAGGACAGTTAACTGGTTGACAATCTTGGGCTGGAGATCGCTGATCTGCGAGCAGGATTTCTTCGCGGTTATTCCCGGGCATCGGTGTACCCTAAAACGAAGCGTTGAGATAACTTGATCATGTTGATTCCGTGCGAAATTTTGATCGAAGACAGTCCGGTCATCATCTACGCCAGTCGTAACGGCAACCCGGACAGGGTGCTGCGCCTACTGAAGCCATTTCTTGAAAAATTTTCAGAAGAACGCAAAACCTCTGGGGAGTCTACCGATACTCCAGAATGCTTGGCAGCTCAGGTGATCGTGCGATTCGGGTTTGAAATTTGTGAGGACGACTTTTCCAACCTCAAGGTAGGGACCAGGCATTTTCCTGAGGTGGCCTACCTGTATCACATTGACCGACAACTGACGATTACCCCATGGCAACCGACAGCCGACTACCACCGTGATCCTAGCTTAGGGTTAGCCGCCTGTGAGCCAGCTAAGTGGGATTAATCTGATGCGATCACCCCACGGCAGATAGCTAACATGCGTAGATCATTCTCGTTGGGGCCATCCAGTTGGTAGAAATCCTTCAGGCTTAGGGGCTCAAGCGAGTCATTGGAGTTGGAGGAGGCCACCGCTGTATCTGACGCTAAGGCCATGCTGTAGGCATAGGACTCTTGGCTATAGCTATCGATCACAGTCATCGCCAATTCGTTTCCCTGCACTTGGCCATGAAAACAATCAAAGGAGGAACTGGGGAAATACAAGGCACCGTAGATGCCATCGGCACTGCTGTCTAGTACCACATAGCCGTATCCCACTTGTTCTGGTTCCGGTGCCTGACCATAGAGGTATTGACCTGGCCCATGGCTAGGAAAGGTAGCTTGGGCGATCGCCACTGTGGTCTCTGCCACTGGGTTCTCTGGGGCATTGGCCCCTGGGGCTTCTGATCTGGCCTGGGTAGCCCCCATTAAGCCCATGGACACCGCTATACCCCAGGCTGCTGCCGCTGCAAAACGGGTTAGGGTGGATCGCTGGATGACTTGTGCAAAAAAAATCTTGGTCACCATCATTAACCCCCTTACCATAAAGCTTAAATCGACTGTCTTTGCCCGCAGTCCCTACCCTTAATGTAGAGGACTCTGTCAGGCTGGCCGTAGCCAACTCACTTGACCGTAACAACTCTTTTGATTGCAGGTTGCAAACTGTAATTTATGGACCAAAACGATGTTCTAGAACTGTGGTTAAGCCCAAAACCAGCTCCTCTGGCTCAACTTAGCGGTCCAGCGCCCCAAGACTGTCTATAGATATATCAAGATCAGACTGGGGATTAAACCTTCCCCTGGTCAGAACTGAAGGTCTGGATTTAGACAGAGCTAACGTCTTATTCCTACACCTAAGTTTTAGGTGATTCAGAGTTTGGTTTAAAGGACAACCGTGCCAGCTGGGTAATTGGCTAATGTTGAGCTAACCCTGGTGCGGCGGCGGGGAAAGATCAAGATAGGCTATATACCATGCACCTAAAACTGGTCTTATCATCAAGCTAGGTTTGGGCTTACAGTTACATCGTCGGGCTTAGGGAGACAAGGATGGAGGTTCCCTCCAGTAGCTTTGAGGGCGATCGGGTCCCACTAAAACTATTGCTCTTTATTGACAGGCGACCGAGTCTGGCCAAACAAGTGCGGCAAATTCGGCAGTATCTGAAAACCCTGGAAGGGCAATTTCAGTTCAACTTAGAGGTGGTAGACATTGGCGAACAGCCCTATCTGGCTGAACACTATAAGTTGGTAGCCAGCCCAGCACTGATTAAAGTAGCTCCCTCCCCCCAGCAGATGTTGGCGGGTAGTGACATCGTCAGTCAGTTGGAGCGGTGGTGGCCGAAGTGGCAACAAGAATACGTAGAAAGCCAGCGGAGTGCGGCCGAGAACCAGGGCGACGGTATGCTCTTAGAGCTTGAGGATAGCAATAACCCGCTGAGTTATTCGGCAGAGTTGATGAAGCTGTCAGACGAAATTTTTCGGCTAAACCAGACTAAAGAGGAGCTAGAAGCTCAATTGCGGTTCAAGGATCGGATCATTGCCATGATGGCCCACGATTTACGCAATCCGCTGACGGCGGCCTCGATCGCGATTGAAACCTTAGAGTTGGGCTATGCCCCCGACCAGAAGCGGAACCTCAGCCTCAGCCCCGAACTGACTGGTCAGCTGCTGAAGCACGCCAAAACTCAGGTGCGGGCCATCAATCGGATGATCACTGACATTTTGAAAACCGCTCGAGGGGCGTCGATTGAGCTGCAACTGTTTCCCCAGGAGATGGACCTTTACGGTCTTTGCTTGGAAGTGGCTGAAGCCTTTCAAGACCGTTTGCGGGAGAAACAGCAGCGTTTGACCACTGAAATTCCGCAAGATTTACCGTCGGTCTATGCCGATAGCACCCAGGTCAGGCGTGTGGTCACGAATTTGCTGGACAACGCCATCAAATACACCCCCATAGGTGGAGATGTGTCGCTGGTTGCCCTGCACCGCACCACCCAAAAGGTACAGATTACTGTGGCTGATACGGGACCTGGAATTCCGGCTGAAAACTGTGACAGGATTTTTGAGGAAAGCTATCGTCTACAGCGGGATACCAAAGAAGAAGGCTATGGTCTGGGTTTGGCCCTATGTCAGAAAATTATTCGGGCTCACTATGGTCAAATTTGGGTGGATTCTGTGCCGGGAGAAGGTAGTGCCTTTTACTTTACCTTGCCGGTCTACCGTGCCTAATTCCGTCAAAAAATCTATGCCATCGACGGTCTATCACGTTAAAATCCCGTAGACTTTGTGGGTTAGGTTGGCCTTACAAGCTGGGCAGTAAACTTGGGCCATGTTTAATCGGCGTCATTTTTGGTTGCGATCGCGCCTTCGGTTTCGAGGGTTTGGCCTCTGTGGCCATCTCTCCCTGTGGCAAAGCCTATGGCACAAAGGCGGCCAAGGGCGCTGGACCACGAAGACCACAGAAATTACCTTTGGCTGGCTGTTGGGGCTCTTAGGGGGGAGCTTTGTAATGTTGCACCTGAACCCCACCCAGGGGTGGTGGCGGGGGGGCTTACAGCTGGCCACCTGGTTACAAGCTTTAGTCAGGGCCGAGGTGCTGACGCCGCCGTCTGATCCCAATCGGTGGCTTTTGGTTGGGGTCGGGCTAGTCACCTGGGTTTGCTTTTTGGCGGGCAGTCGCTCCCTAACCCAGACCCTAGGGGCGATTTACCAGGGGCAACCAGTGCCGTCTCTGGCCTGGGGGCGACGGTTGATACCCTGGGTGATTACGGTCATGCTGTTGGCAATGGTGGCGATCGCAGTAGGCCTGGTCACTGGCCCGGTTGATGCCCCTGAGCCTGAGCGGTGGGGATGGCTAATCGGGCTCGGACGCTGGATAGCTGCGGCCGGGGTGTTGGGTTTGGGCTTGGGGTTGATTTACCGCCTCAGCCCCGGTCACTGGGTACCGGGAACCCCGTTACTGCCGGGAACTGTACTAACCATCACTGGTTGGCTGCTGGTGCAAGGGTTAAGCCGTTGGGGTATCCAGCGGCTCGTCGAACTGGCTAACTATGGCCTGTTGCTTGGGCTTGGGGTAGGGCTAGTGGGGCTGTACAGTTTGGTTCTGCTGATGCTGGTGGGGGCACAGGTTAATGTGTTGACCCGGTCGTCGGGGCCAGGGGCAGGGCACCGCTTTGGCCGCCGCCGCCCGCCGCCGCCCCCCTCCTTTGATTCCTTCAAGATCAACCGTTAACGCCTTAGCGGATGCGTTGTAGGGTACTTAAAATGCCCAGGGCAAAACACATTAAAATCAACAGCCATAGCACTATCCCCGGCAAAAAAGCCAGCAACGCCAGCCCCCGCAACACCCAGGCTGCTATCGTCACCCCCAGGGCGGCAAGAAAAAGCTTAGTGATGGGTTGTAGCGGGTAGCGACGGCGGGGCATAGCCATAAGCAATTGAGGATAACTCTAACCTGAGACTTTAGGGCGTGAACGAACTTTGGGTGTATGGTATCGGGGGTCGGGGACAAGGTACAAGGTGCACGGTGTGCGGTGCACCGTGAACTGTACACCCGCATATCTTTAGCTTAGCCGTCTTCTGGCCTAGGGGAGCCAAGGAACAATATAAAGCTTTAGCGAGGGGCCGTAGGAATACGGGGGGCTGTTCGTAAAGGCACAGTAATAATACTCTTGACCCGTTTATATAGCAGGAAGTCTTTAGGTATTAATGGGGAGAAGGTCCCGGCCTGAAGCATCAGCGCAGGCAGCAGCGCAGGTATCTAAGTGAGGAGTACACCATCTATGGTTGTCAGTATTGATAGAAGTGTCCCTGGAGTGGGTTCAGTTAAGGCAGATTTCGCTACCTTTTCCGCCAGCGATCAAATCGCTTTGTTACGGGGGGATGTTTTGGTTAAACCCCAGGTGGGTACTACTGGGGGTGGAGCGGTAACCGCCCATATGTATGTCCCCCTCACCCGGGGGCAAATCTGGCCCCAGGTGACCAACTACCGCCGCTGGACCCAGTTCTTTCCTAATATCATTCAGAGCGAAGTTATAGAGACCGTAAAAACAGCGTCTCACCGTTACCGTCGCCTCTATCAGGTAGGTCGCAAGGGCTTTATGATGGTGTCTGCCCAGGTGGAAATTTATTTGAAAGTGTTTGAAACCGCCTGCGATCGCGTCCAGTTTCGCTTAGAACAGGGTACCTTTAACCACTTTGCCGCAGACCTATATTTGCAAGATGTGAACGGCGGTACCCTAGTCAGCTATGGGGTACAAGCGGTGCCCACCATTCCGGTGCCGGCCTTTTTGATTGAGCATGCGATCAAAACCGACCTACCAGGCAACATGAAACAAATGCGGCAGGTGCTGTGTGCCGTTCAGCAGGCCGCCTAGGCTCTTGGGGCTTGCCACCTGGCCCTAGTGTTCAGTCAAAAAATAATGACGGGAGATGTGACTTAGGGTTCACGGTTTACGGTCTACGGCTCGCCTTAAACCGCATACCGTAAACCGTGAACCGCAGATCCTGTTGACCCGTCACTTCTGGTTTGACAGACTACTAATACTCTGGGGCATACGTCGGCCAGCGATTCCTAACACCTGTCACTCTCCATGAAGATGGTCGTATTTCTGTCAGGCGGTACTAGCCAAACCGTTCCACAAAGGCGCGCCCTGCAGACATCGCTGCGCTGCTGGTGGTGTAGAAGGTGCCGTCGCTGAGCACATCCAGGGCCGGGTTAACAATCCAACACTGGTAACCTCGGTTTTTACTGTGGCTGACACCAATAATCCAGCCGGTCATTGCTGAAATTTGCACCACAGTTTCGTCGTCCATGCCAAGCTCCTCTCCTTTAGCAGCGATGGCCTACC
>SLIY01000032.1 GCA_007135385.1 Leptolyngbyaceae cyanobacterium CSSed165cm_216 | reverse complement strand
GTTGAGGTACACTCTGTTTGAATCGAGGTCATGGTTCCAAACCGCTGAACGCTTTGTGTTTATTGCATTCTCGCTGTTTGTTGACCCCGATTCACCTTTTCTTGTGAGATATCCGGGCTTAGGACTCCTCTTTACTCCGGGGGCGAGGTGTTCTCAGCCGATATTTAGACTCTATCGACTCTCATGTGCCCCAACATGCTCGTGTCAGCCATTTCGAGCACTACAATTAACGAAGCCTCTTCAAGGATTCATTTGCATTATCCTTAGCAACGCTCGGCTGAGCTTGTCGAAGTCCTTGCCCTAGCCTGCACCCTCAATTTGGCTCTGAAGGTGCTTCGACACTTAGCCTTGTCTGCTGATACTGCCCTCCCCTTACAGGTTGAACATTCCAAGGCGGACATCTGCCTGAACACTGGCAGGGAAAGGACTTAGGAACCCTTTCCAACTCCCCCGAACGACTTCGAGTCGCGCACCTAACTACTGCTTATGCTGACTCCCCTTCCTAAATTCCGTCTAACACCTCCCAGCAGGGTAGATAGCCAGAATCAAAGTTGTATATCACCTCCTCTGGGGGCAGTTATGCAGATAAAATTCGGCATAACCACCCAAATTGGGGTGTTATACAGAATTTTATCGGGCTATCTACCCAATTTTAAGTGTTATGCCGAATTAAGTCGTGGTAATTACCCTTATAGAGGTGTTTAGCCAGAGCCTTTTCCGCATAGTATGCTTGCTTAGGGATGTTATGCCGATGGCTTCAGCAAATCTTCATGGTCAGTACGTAGGCCAGGGATGTAGTATTTGGTGCATTAATACCACTGACATCCACTTTCCTCGCTATGGAATCCCGATCCAGAAAGCTGCTTGACCAGGTTCGCGACGCGATTCGTCTAAAGCATTATTCCTATCGAACCGAGCAAAAAAGCTATGTCGGATGGGTCTTTGCCTGTTGTTCTTGCGATTTAGACAACTGACCGAATGGCTCTGGGAGGACTGGCACCTTCGGCAATCGCTGCCATCACCTGCTGATAGAGGTTTGGTATAGCAGCATCAGCGAAAAACTGACTAGATTCTGTTTGAGCCTACCCCCCAGATGTTAGGCCAAAGATGGCTAGAACATCCCCTCGAATTAGCCATACTTCAGTAACCTTAAACCGTTCGTAATCTGCGATCTTCGTGAAATTAGTTACATCGACTTCAACCGCAATGTCGGGAGGCGGATCAGTGGCCAAGTCAATTCAACTTTTGCCGCTCACAGCGGCCCAGTGGCTGAGCCAAAAACAATGATCGGGTTCGATCCCTGCCTGTTCAGGAATTTGCAACGCTCCTATTACTGTCGGTGCCAACGAACTTCGCCATCTGGTTGATCAACCACCGTGATACTCACTGCTGCCAGGCGATCGCGAATCTGATCTGCCTTAACAAAGTCTCGGTGTTGCCGGGCCGTCTGGCGCTGTTGAATCAGGTCTGCGATGGTTAAGGACCGGCCTGCGGCCATCGCCGCGTAGTCATCAAGATGAACAGCTATAGTGCGACACGCCTCCAACATCAGAAAACGCGCTAGGTCTTAGGCGATAGTATTTATCTTCTATTGCTTGTGATTGTTCATCATAGGGATGGCTAAATACTGCTTGCAACTCTTTAACTAACGTGTAGTCACCCTGCATGGCTTGTTGATAGGCAGGGACAATTAACCACTCTCGCCATGTGTATTTCGGGTTAGTCTGTTTCATATTTGTAGATATCTCAGCCAAATTGCCATCGTTAATAACGAGGTCGCGCCAGCTTTTTAGCCAAGATTGCCATTGTTCATCGAGTTGTGGTGACGTTTTACCATAGAAGCTCTTTTTCAAGGGTGAGACATCGTCTGGTATATGGGATAACTCGCGGAAGAAAATGGTGTAATCTACCTCTGAGTGGGTCATTAACTGCATTAATGTCTTAAATAGCTCTGGGTTAAATTCAGTCAAACCAAGTTTGGTCGTCCACATTTTCTGGATTTGTTTTTGCATGGCTTCTGCAAAGCCACGGCCTACTTGGTCGAACTGTTCTAGAGCATCAGTATCTTCTGCCAGTAGCGGTCTCACAGCTTTCCAAAACATATAATAATTCGCTTCTGCTGCGATCGGCTGATTGAAGAATGAAAAATGTTCGCCGCCGCCAGTCCAAGGTTGAAACCAAGGGTCAAAAATTTCACAAAACCCAAATGGCCCATAGTCGAGAGTAAAGCCACCAGCGGCGCAGTTGTCACTATTAAAATTGCCCTGGCAGTAACCAACCCGTAGCCAATTGGCCACCAGGGTCGTAAGACGTTGGCGAAATAACTTAGCCAACTCAACCAATTGATCTGCAAAACCAAGAGTTTGATTAATATCGCTTTTGTATTCTCGCTCAATTAAGTGCAACACAATCATGCGCAACTCCTCTAATGCTCTTGGGTGAGCATTACTGCGAGCACGGCGAGCAAATAACTCTAGCTGGCCAACGCGCAAAAAGGAGGGTGCAACACGCGTTGAAATGGCCACAGGATTGTCCACCAAAACATCAGGTTCAGTGGAGCAAGAGTCTTGAGCATACCAAGGCCGGGTAACGGTCTCAGATTTAGAAACATACAGGGTCAAAGAGCGCGATGTTGGCACACCTAAAGCCTGCATATAGTCTTGCGCTAGAAACTCACGCACACTTGAACGGAGTACTGCACGCCCGTCGGCACCACGGCAATAAGGCGTTGGGCCACCACCTTTCAACTGCATTTCCCAGCGCTGGCCATTAATGACTCCTTCAAACACCGATATGGCCCGACCATCGCCATAACCATTGCCGGTACCAAATGGACAATTTTGGCTATATTCGGTGCCATAAATCGACAGTGCATAACCCGTCGCCCAGCCAACCTGACGCATCGGCTCATGGGCAGCAGAGAGATCACCAGAAAATACACGACGAAATTTTTCATCAAGCACTAGCTCATCGCTCAACCCAAGTTCCTTAAAAAAAGTGCTGCTATGGGCTACATATTCTGGTTCTGCCAGCGGCATGGGTGTCACAGGTACGAAATGACCAGAAAAAACCTGCCGGGCACGGTGCTCATCACCATCGACCGTGGCATCAGGATCGGCATTTAAGGTATCCATCAGAGAATAATCCGCCAATTGCACAAACTCATCGAAGGTCGTTACGCAGGAATCAGCAGATGGTTTAGATGAATATGACATTGTTGATAGTGCCCGTATGGTCGGGAAAAAGTCACGTTTGAGCAAGGCTACCATAGAGGCTAACATATTCAATATCTGACCCACATGTCTGGCATGATGCAGAAAATGGCATGGCGATGGTCCGCGTTATCCAAGCGCAGCTTAGTGAGGCTTTCCCTGATATTGGCAATCTTGATCAGACTATGAAGGTATGCTGATGACCAATACCTGCACTATCGCCTCTGGGTGAGAATTCCCTGGGTGGGACTAAACAGAAAAGCCAGCATAAACAGACCAAACGACACCAAAACAATGGCTGAGCCAGAGGGAAGTTCGAAATAGTAGCTGAGGTACATGCCAACTATTCCAGCTAAAGCCCCAAATACAGCTCCCAACAGCATCATCTGGTGGAGTTCCTTGACCAGCAAAAAGGCGGTCATGCCGGGGGCCACCAGCATTGCGATCACCAGCAACACCCCTACGGTTTGCAAGTTAGCGACCACCGTCAGGCTGATGGCCGTCACCATTCCCAGGTAATACCACCGCACCGGCATGCCAGCAGCTTGAGCGCGGTCAACGCCAGCAAAGGGCTCATCCAAAATCAGCAGGTCGGCCTGTTTGGCCAGAGCGCGAGCCAAAAACACCCGCTGCTGTTGCCCGCCCGACAGAGCACCAATGGGGCGATCGCGCAGATTATCCACCCCAACCCGTTCTAGGGCCGCTTCGACCAACGCCTGGGACTGGCGACTGGGCCGACGAAATAGCCCGGTGTGCGGGGTGCGAGCCATCATCGCCACATTCCAGACGGTGATGGGTTTGAAGTGGGTATCAACGCAAGGCGAGAAACATACACACTGATAACTCTGTGTACCAGTCTCAGGCGATGCCCTATGCCCTTCGGGCAGGCTGCGCCAACGACAGGCTGCCCCTCCGGAGCCGCTGCGCGAACAGGGCGAGCGGTTTTCAGCACGTTCGGGCTGAGCTTGTCGTTTCGCAAGCGACATAAAACACAAAGTGGCTCCCGGAGGGAGTAAGCCCATTACTGACGTGATCTGTCCCGGCTTAAGTTGATACCCCACCATGGGGCCATTGTTGCCTGACCCTAACCACCCTGCTTTACGCTCAGCTGATGAAGGGTCGCCGTTTTACATTGGCGCTAACACCAACATTCAAGACAGCGTGGTGATCCACGGGCTCGAGCAGGGCCGGGTCAGCGGCGACGATGGTCAGGCCTATTCGGTGTGGGTTGGCGACAATACCTGCATTACCCACCTGGCGCTGATCCACGGCCCCGCCTATGTGGGCAACGACTGCTTTATTGGCTTTCGCTCTACGGTATTTAATGCCAAAGTGGGCCACGGCTGCATTGTGATGATGCATGTGCTGATTCAGGATGTAGAGATTCCGGCCGGTCGCTACGTGCCCTCGGGGGCGGTGATTACCACCCAGCAGGCGGCGGATCGGTTGCCGGAGGCGAAGGAGAGCGACAAAGCTTTCTCTCACCATGTGGTCGCTGTCAACCAGGCGCTGCGGGCGGGCGATCGCTGTGCCGACGATGTAGCCTGCCTGACCCAGTGGCAGACCTCGGCCCACAACAACTACGCGAAGGGTAACGGTGGCTCTTTGAGTGCAGAGGCCGTGGCCCAGGTGCGGCAGCAACTGCGGCAGGGGTACCGGGTGGGTTTAGAGTATGCTGACCCCCGCCGGTTTAAAGCGGGGTCTTGGCAAAGTGACCCCGCCCTGGCGGCGACCCAAGAAGCAGAAGTTTTGGCTCAGATCGAGCAGTTTTTAGCAGCGCACCCTGGCAACTATGTGAGACTGCTGGGGATTAACCCCAGGGCTAAGCAACGTCAGTTTGAGCAGGTGATTCAAATGCCGGAGTGAGCGATCGGGAGAGTGTGCCATCGTCAATAGGAAATAGTGACCGTATTCGGAGCGAAAAGAAGCGGCAGTGCCCCGCCCTGTTCTCCCAGCACAACCCCTTCAATAAAATCCTGTTGTTGGATCATTGCCCGCCACTGGATAAGAGGCAAATCGAGCGATGACCATATCTGCTTCGGGATCAATCATAGAGCGATTGGCCATGCACCCCTCTCGCCATACATGCACCATGCTCATTATGGGTAATCCACCACATACTCCGATAGCTCCATCCCTCAAGCAAGGAGTACCCGGCATCTGCAAAAGCCCGTCGATCGCTTCCTGAACGCATATATAGTTCTTGTTGATATATGCAGACCGATTATCAGTAGATAGGCACTCAAGAAAAGCATAGACTCAGATTGTATGGTCTGCCGATAACTCACTGCCGGTGCCAGGGGACTGCTCGATCCGGTTGATCCACCACCGTAATCCCCACCGCTGCTAGGCGATCGCGCAGCTAACCCACAAGTCAGGCATCAAGCAGCCTCACCTGGCCGTTCGAGCCATCCACCATCACCTGCTGGCCGTCCTTTAGCCGCTCGGTCGCCCCCGACACCCCGGCCACCGCTGGCAGCCCGTATTCCCGCGCCACGATCGAGCCGTGGGAGACTGCGCCGCCTGTCTCCATCACCAAGGCGCCTGCCTGCAGGAAGAGGGGCGTCCATGCCGGGTCGGTGCCGCGACAAACCAGTACCTCGCCCGCCTCGAGCCTCTCCCCTACGGGATGCAAGATCACTCGCACAGGCCCCTCATAGGTTCCAGCTGAGACCGGCAGGCCAGTGAACACATTCTCGGCCTCCTCAACCTGCACGCCGAAAATAGCCTCGCCGTCCGAGGTCATCCAGCGAGGCACGGCGCGGCGGGTTCTTTCGCGTTCGTATTCGAGGCGTGCAGCGGCGACCTTCGCACGCAGATTGCCCCCGCCACCTGCCTCGGCGGCGAGCAGATCGTCGAAGGTCAGAAACATGACATCGGCAGCAGCATCAAGCTCGCCTTGGGCCACCAGATCGGCCCCCGCAGCCAGCAGGATGCGCCGGGCGATCGCGATCATGCGCGCCCCCTCGAACTTCGGCTGTTCGCGTAGACCGGCAAGCTCGCGGTAACAGCGCAGTTGCCAGGCGAAGCAGCGAGCCCTGAGCCCACCCTTAGCCGCACGGGTGCGGGCCAGCAGGTCGGCAACGGCCCGCTCAGCCTCTTCTCGCTGGTGGGTAAATTGTGCCTCCTGATCGGCATGCTCGGACATATCCATATAGCTGCGCAGCAGGTCTAGCACATAGGTCGGGTCTTCAGCCCAGCGGGGAATACCGGGGTCAATCTCCCAGACGGCGCGATGACCGAATCGGTTTAGGAAGTCCACGACGCCTGGGTGATCGGGGGTGGGCTCAGCCCCCTCGGCTTTCAGTTGTCGCGCCAGTCGCCATAGGGTTAGCCCCATCTCAGTGGTGATGTTGTACGGCAGGGCTCGCTGTACGGGGATGAAGAGGTCCTCGTCGCCGAGCCATTGCCGGATCTTCTTGCGCACCGCTCCCTCGGCCATCAGGCCAGGGTTCATCACGGCCACTGGAATGATCCAAATGATAGCCCCCCGCCGTCCCAGCACGTCGCGGATGAAATCGACCCGCGCCCCCATGGTAGTCAGGTGCTCGGCCTGGGCCTCGATTTTGCGGATCGCGGCATCGGTCTCAGCCAGTACGCGGATGCGCGCTGTCTCGGGATTCAGCGACGCCATCAGCCCGCGCCAACCCAGCCACGCGAACCAGGGACCCAGCCGCCACCAGAAACCCAAGCCCCCCTTACGACCGATGATCCGGTCGCCCTCGCGCTCACGGAGCGCCAGCAGGGCCTGGCCGGTAATTGGATCCTTGTCGGATGCCGCCTCGGCCAGTTGCGACCAGCGGCCGGGCTTACGCAGAAGCTCGGTGATGTCGGCGAAAATCCGTCCTGCGGCAACCTTTAGCCACGGGAGTTCGCGCTCGGGCCGCCCGGTCACGGCATGGGCAAAACCGCCGGTCAGCGCCCTCCAGTAGTCGATGCCCATGGGCGTGATCGGTTCTAGCATCTGCTGGGCATGGACGTTGAAGCAGAGATAGATTCGCAGGCCTTCTTCTGGCCTGGGCAAAGGCTGAGGTAAGGGAAAGAGCGAGGTGATCGGACGCGATTGCACCAGGTAGATCTTGGCCCCTTCCATCGCCCATTCAAGATCTTGCGGGGAATCAAAAAATTTCTGCGCGCGGGCACCCAGCTGGGCCAGGGCGGCCACTTCATCAGCGTTTAGAGTCAGGGTACGGCGCTGGTCTTCGGGCATGGGGCGATTCACGGTGCCTTTGCCTTCACGCTGGGTGATGACCTGTTTGTCGGCCAGATGGTGCTCGACCACCTGGCCGGTGCTATCCAGTACCCAGGTATCAGGCGTGACATCGCCGCCCACTACCGCCTCACCCAACCCAAAGGAGGCCGAGAGCAACATCCGATCGCGGCGATGATCGAGCGGGTTAGCGGTGAACAGCACCCCTGAGCGTTCGGCATTGATCATCCGCTGCACGACAACCGCGATCGCGATATCAGTCGTGTCCAGTCCTACCCGCTTGCGATAGGACACCGCCCGTGGATTCCAGAGGGAAGCCCAACAACGACGTACGGCATCGCAGACGTCCTCTTTACCCTTGATGTTGAGGAAACTGTCATGCTGGCCCGCAAAGCTAGCCCCCGGCAGATCCTCAGCGGTGGCCGAAGATCGCACGACAACCAGTCCGCCGCCGATCCGATCGTAGGCTTGGGCGATAGCCTGGGCCACCTGGGCTGGAATCTCACCCGCCATGAAGCGATCCTTAAGCGCCTGCGCCGCCTCGGCTAGCCACTGCGGATCGTCAGGCGGCACATCCTCGACGAGGGGGCGCACAGATTCCCCCAGACGGTTATGGGCAACGAAATCCTCATAGGCCTGGGTCAATACGGCAAAGCCTTCGGGAACGGGCAGACCCACCTGTAGCATCGCCCCCAGGCTGGCCCCTTTGCCGCCCGCTATGGACAAGTGACAACGACCCAACCGATTCAGGCTACGCGTGACGTCGGCTGGCCCATGACTGACTGGCGTTTGTACCTCGATTTGTCCTAGTTCTTTAGCCATACTCCGTTTCCTGATAAGTCAGATGACTAAGGACACAGCCCACTGCTGAGGAGACGACGATGTACTGGGCAGCAGCACTCATATCTAGGCACACATCGCCTCTAACCTTTGCCCTGCCGAACTTTAACGAATTTTTAGGAAACTGGGTTTTAACCGATTGCGTCACTTACCCAGCTTTATCAGGATATCTCTATAAAGAGATGTGGTGCTAATAACCTCAGCAAATCTTAATGCCCAGTACTCAGGCAGAGGATGCAGAATTTGGATGTGCACCAGTAGAGTCTGTCCCCCTCGTTGCCGGGCTGCCTGGCGTTGTTGGATCAGTTCAGCGATCGCCACAACCGGCGGGCTGCACCGCCCACAACTTGTTTAAGCTGCTTTTTACGCCGCCAGCGCTGAAATTCTTGGTTATAGCTGTACTCATTAGGCCTGTAGATGCGCCAACCATTCCAAATCAGCTCTAAAGCCCAGGGACCAAAGGTCAAATACAAAATCCAATTCCACAGCCAGCCCCCCGTCACCAACTGAAAGATCAGGGCAAAGCTACCAAAAATCAAAAACTTGCCCAGGTCATGATGAAACCGTGACTTTCGCTGACGATCAAAGATCCGTTGGTCGGCGATTTCATCTTTCTTTAAATCCCATTCTTGCTCAGCCGCCAGCAGGGTATCTGGGGTAATGCCTAGCTCGGCGGCAATATCTAATAGCTGGGCCCGGGAGAGCTCGCCAGATTGGGTATACCGCGCGATCGCAATGCTCAGAATCTGCTGGGCATCTTCCGCCGGATATAAAAATTCGCTGTTGCTAATATCGGGTTCCGTCATAAGCTCAGCCATAGTCGCCCCTACCAATACTCCCTTTTTTCTTATAGACAAAATCTCGACCGTTGTGGGTGTTGGTGGTGGTACGGAAAACCTATCGTTACAGAGGGGGGATGGGGGAGGTGGGGAGGTGCCGTCTTGGAACACTTACTTTGATCTAGCGGTCATGGGCCTCATTAGAGCATCAGCCGTTATGGCTAGAGGCGAGTCTATTGAGGAATAGATTAATGACCAGCAAGATTTTCTTGAGACTGTTGACTGTGCCTACTATTACCGGGGCAACGCTGGCGATGGGGCTGTTTGGTTTAACCAACGGGGTCGAGTCATCCCGACTTCGCTCGGAAGTGGCATCTGAGGTTGCTTCCTGCGGAACGCCGAGGGAGCCTGGACCAAGGCTGCGATCGCGGCATGGGGGCACTCTAGTTGCATCAGTGGGCGATATCCCGCTCCCAACGGTTAGCCAAACCGAGTCCGAGGACTTCGATTTCGGCTTTAGCGCTGCCGAGAGCGATGCTGCCGTCGCCCTGTTTGGCTGTGATTGCCCGGCCTGCCTCAATGCCCTGCAGCAACTCCGCAATCAGCCCCCGGCTCCCCAAGTGTTGACCAGCCGTCGCCTTGGCCCCAGCAATGGCGTGACCGCCACCAATCGTACGCTGTTTGCCAGCAGTCAGCTCCCAGTATCTAGAGCCGACGCCAATCCTGCCGCGCCTGTTGTCAATCAGCCCGAGGTAGCTGACCTGGTGCAAGGCCACTGCTGGGTCAACCTCCAAGAGCGAGCTACCCCCGCCGACATTCAGGCTGTGCTTCAAACCTTAGAGGCTGAAGAGACAACAAGTGACTAGTGTTGCGTATGGCTAGTCGCCAATGGCCAGCAGGTGCACCAGTTTTGGGTTGCGCACAGGCAGGCGGAGAGGCAGGAGTGCCTTATTATGCTCTCCGCTAGCGGCCATGGACCGGTAGCATGTTTTACGGTTTGGCGTAGTTTCGATGAAATTTTCCCTAAAACATGGGTGGCCAAGGCTTAGCCAGGCTCAATCTTCGCTAATATGATTAATGGTTCCTGAACTGATGGCGACTATCGATGCAGACTACCCCCCCTGGGGATTGAATGAAGGCAAGGCCTCTTATAGTAGCTTGTTTGTTCGGGATGGGGGCGCTCTCGCTGGCGCTGCTGCTTAGTCGTGCCGGTAGCCCGCGATCGCTAGTTCCAACCCAGGTCCCCCCTAGTCCCGAAAGTCTTAATGTGCAGACGATTCCAGTACCCCATCCCCCCACCCATGCGGTTGATTCGTTTCAAGATCGACTAGAGCGGGATCTGACTAAACAGCAGGATTTAACCGAAAGTCTGCAACAAGAACTGCAAGCCCAAAAAGAATTGGCCGACGACTTGAAAATGCAGCTGGAACGTCAGCGGGCCGAAACCGATATGGTGGTCGAACAACTGCGCACCTATCAACAAGCGGTCGAGGATATGACCTCTCAGCAGGTGCGCTTGATCGAGTCGATTCCGCGCAATAATGAAACCCAAACCATGATTCTGTGGGGCATTCTGGGCCTGTTTATGATGCTGATGCTGGGGGGCGGTACCGCCTTTGCGATTATTGCCCTGTGGCTGATGCACCTACAGCGGCAAACTCATCGACCACCGCCGATGTACCCGGTGCGCATGCCGCCCCATCCATACCTGTACTATGACAATCCGCCCCTGCCTTCCCCCACTCGTCGGCAACAGCTGCTTCAATATGGTGTAAGACCCTTTGAAGAGTAGCGCCTGATGGTTGGGGCGCTGCTGGGTCTTATCCTTGCCGTCATTCAGCTGCCATAGCCATGACCCTCACCCAGGTTTGGGGTGCGTTTTTAATTTTCGTGCTGTCTCCGATGATTGGGGGGCTACCGCTTACGGGTTGGGCCACGCGGTTAGTGGCCGGGCAAAACCTGGCCAAGCTTGGTACTGGCAACGTCGGGGTGTCTGCGGCCTTTTACCATGGGGGTAAGCTGGCGGGCATCTTAGCGGTGCTACTGGAAGCGGCAAAGGGTATTGCCGTGGTGCTGTTGGCCCGTCACTATTTTCCCAATGACCCTGTGTGGGAAGTGGTAGCCTTGATCGGCCTAGTGATGGGGCGCTACTGGTTTGCTAAGGGGGCTGGCACCACCAATGTGGTCTGGGGTTTTGTGGTGCACGACTGGGTTACAGCGGCCTTGACGCTGTTGGTGAGTGGGTTAGGCTTTACAATCTTTCGAGAGCGGCAGCAAGGGCGACTGTTGGTTCTGGGATTGTTACCGGTGCTCACCGCTCTGCGCCACACCGCTGATGGCCCCAGAATTTTGGCGGTCACCTGCCTTAGTGGCCTAATCGCCTGGATTTATCAGAAACTGCCCGATGATTTAGACCTGCCTACCCAAGGGGGACGATTGGAATCACGCACTATGTTTCGGTTTTTTAGGGGCGATCGCGGTTTAGTGGCCCTTGATCGGCCGCTCGATCCAACCAAGTATGGCAGTAAAGCCGCCACCCTGGGGCAACTAGTTGCCTGGGGCTACCCAGTACCCCGGGGTTACGTGCTACCCGCCGGGGATGATCCTAGCGCCCTGCTGGGTATTGCTGCCCCCTCTGCCAGCCAACCTGTTGCCGTGCGCTCCTCCGCCCCCGATGAAGACACCAGCACAGCATCAGCGGCAGGTCTGTACCAGTCGTTTCTCAACGTCACCAGTACTGAGGCCCTATCCGAGGCGATTGTCCGCTGCTTTGCCTCCTACAACAACTCGGCGGCGGTGCACTATCGCCAAGACAATGACCTGCCAGAATGCTCCATGGCCGTGATTGTGCAGCAACAGGTGATCGGGCAATTTTCGGGGGTGGCCTTTAGCCGCGATCCGGTGGCCCGCTGCGGCGATGCGGTGATCATCGAAGCCCTACCAGGGGGAGCGGATCGGGTGGTTTCCGGGCAGGTTACCCCAGAACAGTACCGGGTGCTGGTGCAGCCCGACGATATTCCTACCGCCGTCGAGGTGGAGCCGGAGTCTAGCTGGCAGTTGCCAGAGGCACTGACCCTGACCGTAGACGGGGAAGGTAACACCCCCAGCCGCCTGCTGCAACAGGTAGCCTACCTGGCCCGGCACCTAGAGGCCCGCTACCACGGCATTCCCCAGGACATTGAGTGGACCTACGACGGTGAAACCCTGTGGCTGTTGCAAAGCCGCCCCATCACCACCCTGCAACCGATCTGGACCCGCAAGATTGCCGCCGAGGTAATTCCCGGCACGATTCGCCCCCTCACCTGGTCGATTAATCGGCCTCTAACCTGTGGGGTCTGGGGGGAAATTTTTACCGTGGTATTGGGCGATCGCGCCCAGGGGCTCAACTTTGAGGAGACGGCCACCCTGCATCGCTCCTATGCCTATTTCAATGCCACCCTATTAGGGGATATTTTCCAGCGCATGGGCCTACCCCCTGAAAGCCTGGAATTTTTGACCCGTGGGGCTAAGTTTAGCCGTCCCCCCCTGGCTTCCACCCTGAAAAATTTACCTGGCCTGCTGCGCCTACTGCACCGAGAGCTGTGGCTGGATAAGCAGTTTGGGCAGGATGAAGCCACCTTGTTCCAGGCGGGTCTATCTAGCTTTGTAGCGATTCCTCGCGATCGCCTGTCGATGGAAGAATTGCTAGATCGGGTCGAGGATGGGCTAGGACTCTTACGGCGCGTCACATACTACAACATTATGGCTCCCCTCAGCTTTGCCCTCCGCCAGGCCCTGCTGAAGGTGCCCGATGCTAGCCTAGACTCCAGGGAAAATGTGGAAATTGCCGCCCTAGAGGAACTGCGCGTGATTGCCCAGGAGACCCGCCAGATTTTTTCTAACGCCGAGCTCGCCCGCATTTCCAATGGGTCATCCCTAATGACGGCCCTGGCAGAAAGCACCGATGGCGGCACAATTCTGGCCCAGGTGGCTCACTTCATTGAGGACTATGGCTACCTCAGCCCAGTGGGGACAGACATTGCGGTGCCCACTTGGCACGAAAACCCTGGCCCAGTCAGAGAGTTGCTGGCCCAGTTGGTGCGTCAGCCACCCCAACCTAAATCCATTAACGAACCCGGCCCGTTGAGTTTCAAAACCGCTTTAGTCCAACATCGGCTCGATTTAAAGGGACGAGTCAACACCCTCTATAACCGGCTGCTGGCCGAGTTGCGCTGGAGCCTACTGGCGATCGCCAATCAGTGGCAGCAGCAGGGCTACTTGCAACAGCCTGATGAGATCTTCTTTCTCACCTTGGCCGAAGTCAAAACCCAAATCCTGGCCGATCATCCGTGCCCCTGGGAGGATATCAACCACAGCATCGCCGTGCGCCGCCAGCAGTTTAAGCAGGATAACGCCATGGAGGTAGTACCTAACCTGGTGTTTGGCAACGCCCCACCCAGTACCGAGCTGTTGCTCGTGGCGGCGGCCTCGGTGAAACAGCAATTGCTTGGCATTGGGGCCAGCGCTGGGGTTGTAGAAGGGCCAGTGCAAGTCATGACCCAGATGGAGACCGTCGATGCCGATCAGGCTCCCTTTATTTTGGTCGTGCCCTATACCGATGCTGGCTGGGCTCCCCTATTGGCACGAGCAAAGGGTCTAGTCGCAGAAGTCGGCGGGCGCTTATCCCACGGGGCGATCGTCGCCCGCGAGTATGGCATCCCCGCCGTGATGGATGTGACCAACGCCACCCAGCGATTACACACCGGCCAGTGGGTGCGCATCGACGGGGCCGCCGGTACGGTGGAGGTATTGGAGGAGTAGAAAAGGCGGAAGGCAGGTTTCCTCACGCTTCCCGAGTAAACCCCTCCAACAGCCCCACACAGGGCTTGGGGATCGGCGGGGCAAAATCCCGCACCTTACTGGTCCCCAACCCTAAAGCCACCAGGGCTTCCACCAACTTTACCCCGACGGTGACGCCATCAATCACCGGCACCCCCAGATCTTGGGTTAACTCAGCCGCTAGGTCCGCCATCCCACCGCAGCCTAGTACAATCGCTTCCGCCTCGTCTTCCTGCAGAGCTAAGCGACATTCCTGCAGAATGCTGGCTTTGGCTGCGCCGCTGGTATCCTCCAGATCCAGGACAGCCAGGTCAGTGGCGCGAATACTGGCACAGCCGATCTCCATGCCGTAACTGTGGACTAAATGCTGGGCAATCACCTTCGTCCGGCTTAGAGTAGTCACCACCGAAAACCGGGAGGCAATCAGGCTGGCGGCATGCATAGCCGCCTCGGCAATCCCCACCACTGGCCCCCGAGCCAGCTCTCGAGCGGCCCGCAACCCCGGATCGCCAAAGCAGGCAATCACATAGCCATCGACGCCGGCGGCTTCCCCCTGGCGAATTTCGTCCAGTACCCCAATCACGCTCAGGGCTTCGTCATAGTGTCCTTCGATGGACACTGGCCCCATGGTTGGATTCGTCGCCACAATGGCAGTGCCGGAAGAAGCCACCTGGCGGGCAGCGGCCCCAATCTTGGCGGTCATGTCGGCCGTGGTGTTGGGGTTAATCACCTGAATTTTCATTGCGGCAACACAGAGGCGCGGGGCAGGGCACCGGCCACTTCCGGCAGGCGGATGCAGCGAGCCATGCGCTGGTCCGTCTGGGTCGGAGGGGGCAGGGGCTGATGGCATTCGTCGGTGGCATGGGGGCAGCGGGGAGCAAAGGCACATTCGGTAATCTGCCGGTACAACTGTGGCGGTGCCCCCGGAATCGATACCAGCCGAGTGGCGGGGTCCATGTTGGGGTAGACGGTGGCCCCCAACAGCCCCTGGGTGTAAGGATGCCAGGGATCAGTCATGACCTGATCAACCGGCCCCTGCTCGACAATCCGCCCCCCATACATGACCGCGATTTCGTCGGCCACCTCGATCGCCACCCCCACATCATGGGTGACAAAAATCATGCTCATGCCAAATTCTCGCTGTAACTCTCGCAGCAGCAGCAACACCTGGATTTGTACCGTGGCATCTAGGGCGGTGGTGGGCTCGTCGGCGAGTAACACCGTTGGTCGGCAGGCCAGGGCCAAGGCAATCATGGCCCGCTGCCGCATGCCGCCGCTCATTTCGTGGGGGTAGGCATCCAGCCGCTTACGGGGGGAGGGAATGTGAACGCATTCCATCATTTCTAGGGCGCGATCGCGGCCTGCCTCATAGCTACATCCCTCATGGCGCATGACCACCTCGGCGATTTGGTCTCCCACCTTAAACACCGGGTCAAAGGCCAGCATGGGTTCTTGAAACACCATGGCGATATCCTTACCGCGCAGGTCTGACAGCTCACGATTACCCAGGGCCAACACATCTCGGCCAGCCACGTGAATACTGCCGGTGATTTGGGTTTTGTGGGGCGGGTGTAGCCGCATCAGCGACTTCATGGTCACACTCTTGCCACTGCCCGATTCCCCCAGCAGCGCCAGGGTTTTGCCCTCGGCCAGATCCAAATTGACATTCGAGACAGCGTACACCGACCCCTCGGATGTTTTGAACGTGACACAGAGATCGCGAACTTCAACAATGTTATCCATGGCAAGACCTCATGGGTGGCATGACGGCGGGAAAAGAAACAGCTAAGCAGTCGGGGAGGGCGCAACTGTGACAATGGGACGTACCTCTGGATAGCCGGAGCCAGGTACCCGCATATGGCAAGCCACATGCCGACCGCCGCCAATGTCAGCTAAGGGGGGCACCGTCTCGGCACACATGGGCTCGGCAAACGGGCAACGGGGGTGGAAGCGGCAGCCCGATGGCGGCGAAATAGGATTGGGGGGGTCCCCTTCCAAGGGGGCGCGGGTTTTGCGGTCCTTGGGGTGCAGGGCCGGCAGCGCTGACAAGAGGGCGGCCGTGTAGGGATGGGCTGGAGTGGAGTACATCGCCTGGGCTGGCCCGGACTCTACTACTTGCCCCAAATACATCACAATCACATCATCGCTGACGTATTGCACCACATTCAGGTCATGGGAAATAAATAAATAGGTCAGATCAAACTCGGCTTTCAAATCAGCCAAGAGATTCAGTACCTGGGCTTGCACCGACTTGTCGAGGGCTGAAACGGCCTCATCGAGGATCACAATTTCTGGATCAATCGCCAGGGCTCGGGCAATATTGACCCGCTGCCGCTGCCCCCCCGACAGCTCATGGGGGTAGCGACGAATGAAGTTGTCAGGATCTAGCCCCACCCGATCCAGCAGATCCCGGGCTTTGGTGCTGGCTTCGCGATCGCTAGCCCCATTGATCTTTGGCCCAAAGGCAATACTTTCTTCGATGGTAAGACGGGCATTAAGGGAGGCATAGGAGTCTTGAAACACCATCTGCATGCGCTTGCGGAGGGCCGTAATGGGTTTGCGCCCGGCTCCCTTGCCATAGGCTTGCCCGTCAATGGTGATGCGCCCCTGATCGGGGGGACTCAAATCCATCAACAGGCGAGCTGTAGTGGACTTACCACAGCCAGATTCCCCAACGATGCCTAAGGTTTTACCTCGTTCGGTGGCAAAAGAGACGTCTTCAACCGCCTTCACCACCTGGGTGGGACGACCGAGGAAATTTTTGCCAATAGGGAAGTATTTCTGTAAGCCTTCAACCTGGAGAAAAGCGGTCACAACCTTCAATCCTCATAGAGCAGCAACTTGAGCAGACGCTAGCGGCATAACCATCGATCAAAACCTGACGCCCAGGGCAGCGTTGGCCTAAACCATCACGCCCATCTCAACTATCTAACGCTTCAAATCCATCGCCCCGCGCAACCCATCAGACAGCAAGTTAAAACACAGCGAGGTGGTAAAAATCATGAAGCCGGGCAAAACCGACACCCAGGGCTGCACATAAATGGATTGGCGCAGGGTGTTCAGCATCAGCCCCCATTCAGCGGTGGGCGGCTTCACCCCCAGGCCCAAAAAGCTCAGCCCTGCGGCCAAAATCATGCAGACTGACACCAGGCTGGTGGCGTAAATAAATACCACCCCCATGACGTTGTTAAACACATGCACCCGCACAATCGTCAAAGAGTTAGCCCCCGACGCCCGGGCCGCATCTACGAAGTCAAGCAACCGTACCCGGGTGGTCACACTCTCTGCTACCCGGGCAATGGGGGGGATAAACACCAGGGTTAGGGCAAACATCGAGTTACCCAAGCCTGGCCCCAAGGCTCCTGAAATCGCGATCGCCAACAACACGGCTGGAAAGGCAAAAAACACATCTGTCGTCCGCATCACCAGAGTATTGACCCAGCCCCCAAAGAACCCAGCCATTAAGCCCAGGCTGGTGCCGATCGCAAACGCAACAAACACCGGCAAAATCCCCATCAAAAGGCTCATGCGGCCGCCATACATTAACCGAGTCAGCATATCGCGGCCCAGCTCATCAGTACCCAGCGGATGACCGGGGCTACCAATGGGCAACAGGCGATCTACCATGGCCCCCTGGGACGGGCTATAGGGGGCGATCGCCGGAGCCAAGATCGCAATCAGCACCAAGAGCACCAGGATACTGGCACACACAATCGAAATTGGATCGCGGCTGAGGCTGAGCCAGACCGTCGCCCAGTAGCCCCGTGACTTGGTGGCAATTTTGCCCCCATCGGCAGCCTTAAGGGCATTCGCTGACTTAGGCGTAGTTTGCATAGGCTCGGACTCTTAGAAACGTCTATCGATCGGGACAACAAAGCAGATAACAACGGCTTAGCAAAGGCTAACTAAGCCCTGACTTAGCCTCAATTGCGACGAACGCGCGGGTCAAACAGGGTTTGCAACAAATCGACCAACAAATTCAGGGCCACAAAGAACATTGACAAAGTCAAAATGATTCCCTGCAATAGGGGAATATCCCGCTGAAAAATGGCGGTATTGAGTAAATAGCCTGTACCCGGCCAAGAAAAAACAGTTTCCACTAGAATTGACCCACCTAAGAGGTAGCCAAACTGCAACCCCATCACCGCCAGTACCGTCGGGGCCGCATTCTTAGCCACATGATTGGCAATTCTGCTGCTGCCGAGCCCCCGAGCCCGTAACGAGGTGACAAATTCTGACCCCAGCAGGTCAGCCACCGTCGATCGCACGGTGCGGGTGACAATCCCCATGGGAATAAAGCTCATGGTGATCGCTGGCAGGACCAAATAGCGAGCCCGGTTGATCCATGAGCCGGACCCACCCCCCAGGGATGGCAACCAATCCAACTGCACCGAAAAAATAATCACCAGCAAAAGACCAAGCCAGTAATGGGGCACCGAAACACCAAACAGGGCAATCCCCGTGACCAGCTTGTCACTCCAACGGCCCTGGAAAAAGGCCGCCAATGTCCCAAACAGGATGCCAAACAAAAAGCCAATGGCCGCCGCCGCTAAGGACAGCACAAAGGTGTAGCCCAAGGCCCGGCCAATCTCTTGGGTGACCGGGCGACCGGTAGCCACAGAAAAGCCCAGGTCTCCCTGAACGGCTCGCCCCAGCCAAGCAAAAAACTGCACTGGCAAGGGGCGATCCATACCGTAGGCCTGAATGATGCGCTCCACCACCTCCGCTGGGGCATCTGCAGGAATAACCGCCGATAAAGGATCCCCTGGGGCCAAGTGAACCAGGGAAAAGCAGACCACCGCCACCGCCAGGGCGATGGGAATGGTGTAGACAATACGACGACAAATGTACAAAAACATAGGGGTATTTCCGCCGAAGGTCGTTCGATAGCTCGGATCACAGGCAAGGCTAACTGGTGTTGAGCCAAAGAAGTCATGCTGGGAGGTGTGACTTAGGGTTCACGGTTCACGGTAAGCGGTTTAAGCCGAGCCGTAGACCGTACACCGTGGGCCGTGAACCGTAGGCCCTGCGGACCCGTCACTTCCGGCTTGACAGACCATTAGTTACTCATCCAAACCGGCGT
>SLIY01000247.1 GCA_007135385.1 Leptolyngbyaceae cyanobacterium CSSed165cm_216 | reverse complement strand
TACGGTCACTATTCATCTTGTTGCTTCACGCTGTCCTTATCTATGAAACTCTCCAGCAAAAATCTCGATACTCGCCTTGATCAGGTCTATGACGCCATTGTGGTTGGCGGCGGTATGGGCGGTTTGTCGGCCGCCATTTATTTGGCCCGCTACGGACTGACATGCCTGGTGATTGAAAAGGGTAAGGGGCGATCGGTGTGGATGCAAGATTTACGAAACTTTGTAGGCTTTGACCCCGATACCCCTGGCCGCGACATTCTCAACCATGGCATGAAACAGGCGATCGACTGGGGAGCTGACTATTTGCGGGGCTATGTAGAAAATGTAGTAGACGAAGGGGAGCACCTAGCGGTGCAGGTGAAGGTGGGCAAGAAAGACAGCATTTATCCAGTCTTTCGCACTAAATATTTAGTGGCGGCCTCCGGGGTGATTGATCGGCTACCCCAAATTGATGACATGCAAAACGTCTATGATTACGCCGGTTATACCCTACATGTGTGTATGATCTGCGACGGCTACGACATGTGGGATCAGAAAGCTGTCCTGATTGCTGGCTCAGAATCTCAAATCAACGCGGCATTTGTGCTCAATTGGTTTACCCCCTACATTTCAGTGTTAACCCACGGGCTCTTCGCCGTCGGCGACGACATGAAGGCGAAGTTAGCGGATTACGGCTACCCCCTGTACGAAGCCCCCATCGCCAAGTTTTTAGGCCAAGACCACCAGCTTAGGGGAGTAAAACTGACTGACGGCACCGTGGTCGAAGCCACCACTGGTCTCATCAGTATGGGGTCTACTTATCACAACCATTACCTGAAGGGCATTCAGGGCCTAGAGTGGAGTGGTGAAAACCTGGTCACTAATACCATGGCCCAAACGACCCACGATCGCATTTTCGCCCTAGGCGACCTGAAGCAGGGCCTCAACCAAGTGTCCATTGCCGTAGCCGATGGCACCTTGGCCGCCACCCAAATTTGGCGCAACACCCGCCGGGCCAGCCCTCCTCGTAAATGGGAAGAGAATTTGGCTCGGGCCTTGGTGTCTTAGGGAGGCGGTTTACGGTATGTGGTATGCGGTTTACCGTGCAGCTGACACCTTGAACTGTATATCCTGTACCTTGAACCGCAACCCTAATCCCCTGCCCTAATCAAACCCCAAATCGTCGCTGCGCCCAGCATGGGCTAAAGCCAGCTGATAATATTTTTGAGCGTGCTCCAACAATTCCAGGGTTTGATGTTCAGATACCTGACTCACCACTTTGCCGGGCATCCCCAGTACCAGCGATTGGGGCGGTACATCTTTGGTCACCACAGCCCCGGCCCCAATGATGCTGCCCTTGCCAACCCGCACCCCATCCAGCACGATCGCACCGATGCCAATCAGGCTTCCCCGCTCAATGTGGGCACTGTGGATCACAGCTCGGTGTCCTACTGTGACGTAGTCTTCTAGGATCGTCGGGCGACCTGGATCGCCATGCAGGATGGCTCCATCCTGTACATTGGTATAAGCACCAATGGTAATCGTTTCAATGTCCCCTCGTAAGGTGGCTCCGTACCAGATGCTACAGCCTTCTTCTAGGGTGACATGTCCCATCACTGTAGCATTAGGAGCCATAAAGGCTGCTTTGGTGGCATCGGGGTTGGGCCAAACCGATCGGGCAGAGTAAGCCATGGCAATTAGGGTCTCAAAAAAAACTTAGGATTGGGCTAATGATGTATGTTGACTACCAAGTCAGCTGGATTACCAACGTATAATACGGATACAGGAGCAAATTCATTGTCCCTGGTTTCCCCCCATAGTTCACGCACCTGCTTACGCACCTACTGAGGACGAAACTGGTTTCAGCCCAATGGTTAATTCCGCTTTGCAGTATCCCATCTACGGCCCAGAAATCCAATGTCCTCACTGTCGTCAGACCATTCCGGCCTTGACGTTGACGGATACTTATCTGTGTTCGCGCCACGGGGCATTTGAAGCTGACCCCGATTCTAAAGAATTAGTTCACCTACAGTCGGGTCGTCACTGGCGTCAGTGGGACGGTGAATGGTATCGCCAGCATACTCATCCCGACGGCATTCGATTTGAAATTCATGAGGCCCTCGACCGACTGTACACCCAGGGATATCGAGCCACCCGGGTGATTATTGCCGAGCGCTATAAAGAGTTGGTGAATGCCTACTTAGAACGTAATTCCCCCTGGCGGGGTTCGGTAGAAGGGACCTCCTCCCCCAAGCTATACGGGCTGCCGGTAGACTTTAGCCCTTCCCCCGAGCAAGATCCCCAGTGGGCCGTGATTAACTTTAACCTGGAGAAAGAGCCCGGTGTGCCGGTGCGCTATCCCTATTTTCGATTGTTCGAGTAGTTTGTCTGAATGCTCCATCACGCTTCCATTCGTACCCAGGATATTCACCGTGCCATCGACTTTTACGAAAACCTTGGTTTTGTAGTGCACGAGCGGTTTACCGCAGGCATCACCTTAGCGTGTTGGATGGAAGGATTGGGGGGACGCATCGAGTTGATTCAGGTGCCAGAACCTCGCCCCGCTGCTGATGCCTTTGGGGATGAGCATTACAGTGGTTACTATCACCTGTCTTTTGATTTGACTGAGCTCACCCCCCACCTGTCTGCCTGGGTCGATCACCTGCGGTCTAAAATGGCAGACATTAAGGTGCTACTAGAGCCCCAGCAGCAAATCATTGGCGATCGCGTCTATGAGGTCGCCTTTATTGCCGACGCGGACGGGTTGCCCCTGGAGTTTATTCGGGTCCTGGGCCATGTCCAATCCTAATGGAGTGGCCCCCTTTGCCGATAACTGGGCCTACCTAAAAACAGAGCTGTCTTGGCTGGATCGACTGCTGATGGTGGCCGTCTCCCGACAAAAGCGGGAGATTCAAGACTTGGATGACTTTGCCCTGTCCAGTGAAGACCGGGTCACCAGCCACTGGTGGAAAGGGATTATTTACTTGAGTGGCCAACCCGGCTACGATCATGCCCGTCCGCCCAAAGCCAGTCGTAAAACTGGCAGCGGTTATGCTCAACAGCTGGAAGCCCGGATTCAAGCCAGTCAAAGCCAAGGGATTGTGCTGGCCCTGCCTACCCTGCGGGATCAGCTCAAGCTTAGCCCCTTTGAAAAAAATGTGATTCTATTGGCCCTGGCCCCAGAAATTAATCAGCGGTTTGGTCGCCTCTATAGCTATTTGCAGTATCAGCATGACGAGTCCGACTGGGACTTGCCCACGGTTGATCTCTGTCTGCGGTTGCTTTGCCGTAATGACCAAGAGTGGCGGCGATCGCGCCCTCAAATCGCCCCCGATAGCCGTCTGGTCCACCTAGGTCTGGTGGAATGGGTGAATGCCGATGACACCACCCTGCTCAGCCGTCATCTGCGTCTCCACGAAGACCTCACCACCTACCTGCTGGCCGAATCCCCCAATCTTGCCACCCTTCAGACTTGGGCCACCCCGGTCGCCAGTGACCCCGAACCTCCCTCCATCCCCACCGACCCATGGGAAAGTCTGGTGCTGCCCACCTCCTTGTTCAACCAACTCAAAACCGTATTAGCGGCCACCAAATTTCAGGGCACGCCGAGTCCAATGGTGCTGTTGACGGGGGCTGAGGGAACGGGTAAAACCCTGGCCACCCGAGTGCTAGCCGCAGATTTAGGCTGGCCCCTGATCACGATCGACTTAAGTACCCTCTGTCCGAATGATGACAGTGATCTACCCGACCCGACGGATTGGGCTACCCTACCCCCCTGTGTCTTGCACCTGACATCAGCCCCCATCTGGTTTGGTCGCTGCCCTAGCTTTGATCCAGCCCTGGTGCAGTCGTGGGTGATCCAGCGGCGGCGTCAACCCGGACTGACCCTACTCAGTAGCCCTTACCTGCAATCAGTGAAATTGTCCTGGCGACAGGCGATGACTGGTGTGCTGGAATTCCCTCGTCCCGATCGGGCCACCCGGGAGGTGCTGTGGCAACGGGCCATTCCTGCCGCGATCGCTCTAGAACCAGCACTCAGTTGGGCCTATCTGGCTCAGCATCTTGCCCTAACGGGTGGTGAAATCAACACCCTAGCTCAAAGGGCCAGAGCCCTGCTTCAGCCTACTGACTCCCCTGTGCTTACCCTAGGGGTTCTACGTCAGGCTCTGGCCCTACATCGTCCTGACCTGAAATTACCTAACCCTCAAGGCGACCGCTCTAAGCGGTCAAACTCTAAGGATATGTGAGTACAACTGTGTGGATACAGTGAATATATAAGGAGATCACCATGGAACTTAACGCAGTAGCCATTTCCCTACCCGAGGGGAGTAACTTGATTTTAGGACAGGCCCACTTCATCAAGACCGTCGAAGATCTTTACGAGATCATGGTGGGTACCTCAGCCCAGGCAAAATTTGGCCTTGCTTTCTGCGAAGCCTCTGGTCCTTGCTTGATTCGGGCGGCGGGTAATGATGACACCCTAAAAGCGGCTGCTATCCAAAATGCCCAGGCCATTGGTGCCGGTCACAGCTTCCTGATCTTGATCCAAGCAGCCTATCCCATCAATGTGCTAAATGCGATTAAGCAATGCCCCGAGGTGTGTCATATCTACTGCGCCACCGCTAATCCTGTAGAGGCGATCGTGGTTGAAACCGATCAGGGCAGAGGCATTTTAGGCGTGGTGGATGGCGTTTCACCCAAAGGCGTAGAAACCGCTGAGGATGTCAAAGCCCGTCATGCCTTGTTGCGCACCATTGGTTACAAACTTTGACTGGCTATAAACGTTGATACCCTTTAGGCTGCTTCAGCTCAATATCGATTAGATGGCTACAACACTGGAGGATTTTGGATCTGGTAGTTGGGTGGTAATCAGGGCCGCCACCAACACAAACAAACTAGACACCCACAGGCAACCCACTAGCCCATACCACTGGTAAAACAACCCTGAGGTAATCGTCCCCAGTAGGCGGCCTCCCGAGTTAGCCATGTAGTAGAACCCCACATTCAAAGCCACATCCTTGTCTTCGGTGTAAGCCAGCACCAAATATGAATGCACCGCTGAGTTAAAAGCAAACACAATCCCAAATACCACTAGCCCACCCGTTACAGCGATATCTCCTCGTACGCCTGACATCAGGGTGAGGGCAATCAGAGCCGGGATGGCCGTCAAAATCGAGGTCCAAAACAGGATGGTCTTAGCCCTGGGCACCACCTTACCGCTGCTATCTTTACGCAGTAGCTGGGGGGCCAGAAACTGCACCATGCCATAGCCGACGACCCAGATGGCCATGTAAGAACCCACCTGCATAAAGGTCCAGCCCAAGACCTCGTACAGGAAAACTGGCAGGGCCACCACGAACCACACATCCCGAGAACCAAACAAAAAGAACCGGGCCGCAGACAAAACGTTGATTTCTTTGCTTTTAGAAAACAGCTGACGGAAGCGCACCTTTTCGCCAATCTTGCCCATATCGGCTGGCAAAAACCAGCCCGACAGCAAAATCACAAACAGCACCGCCGCCTGAATTAGCAGCGCCTGCCGGAAGCCAACCCCTTGTAGCAGGGCAGCACCGACAAAAAACCCCACCCCCTTCAAGG
>SLIY01000197.1 GCA_007135385.1 Leptolyngbyaceae cyanobacterium CSSed165cm_216 | reverse complement strand
CAGCTTTTGATTTTGGGCCTGTTCTGTTATCAATTCTTAGCGTCAGTACTATGACTAATTCCTCCTCCCCCCGGCGAGCCCTAGTATTACAGCGTAGCTTTTCGCCCTTTGGCAACAAGCTGATTCAGACGGGCTATGTAGATACTGAGCAGATGCAAAAGGCCTTGGCTGAAAGCCGTAAAACGGGTCAGGCGCTGACCGATGTGCTAGAGGCTATGACCGGTCAGCAGCTCTCTCCGGAACTGCTGCGCCAATACAAGAAGCAGCAGCTGTTTGAGCTTAAGATTCTTTACGGGGTGGAATCGTTAGATCCGGAAATTAATGATATTTCCCCTGCTCAAATTAGCAATCTGATCGACACGCTGATTCCGGTGGATACTTGCCGTCGTCATCGGCTTGTGCCGCTTTCCCGAGAGGACGACGATCACCCTTCAGTCCTGGTGGCCATGGTCGATCCAGAGAACCTGGAGGCTCAAGATGACCTGACCCGCATTTTGCGACCCCAAAATCTGGCCCTGAAGCGGATGGTGATCACTGTTGAGGACTATCAACGGCTGATTTCCACCTATTTGGATGAAGCTGTCGCCCGTCAGAAAAAAGAAGAGTTAGAAGCTGCGGTGGATGTCAGCACCAGTCTGGAAGAACTGGACTTTGGGGACGGTACCCTGGAGGACGTGATTGATGAAGAGGCTGACCTGGGGGCAGCCCTCAAGGATGCTGGGGCAGCACCCGTGATTGCCTTGGTCAACAAAATCCTGGTCAAAGCCCTGCAAGAAGGGGTGTCTGACATTCATATTGAGCCCCAAGAAGAGTTTTTACGGGTGCGCTTCCGCAAGGACGGCGTGCTTAGAGAAGCTCTGCCTAAGATGCCAAAGAAGATCATTCCGGCCGTTACCGCCCGCTTCAAAATTATTGCCGAACTAGATATTGCCGAACGGCGCATGCCCCAAGATGGTCGTATTCGCAGAGTGTTTCAGGGGCGTAAGGTCGACTTTCGGGTCAGCACCTTGCCCAGTCGCTGCGGTGAGAAGGTCGTCCTCAGGATTCTGGACAACGCTTCTACTCAGCTGGGGTTAGACAAGTTAATTACCGATCCTAACTCGCTGCAAATTGTCCAGGAAATGGCCTCTCGCCCCTTCGGCCTAATCTTAGTTACTGGACCAACAGGTTCTGGTAAAACCACCACGTTGTACTCGGTTCTGTCAGAGCGTAACGATCCCGGCATTAACATCAGCACGGCCGAAGACCCAATTGAGTACACCCTGCCTGGACTGACCCAGGTACAGGTCATTCGCGAAAAGGGTATGGATTTTGCCATGATCTTGCGGGCGTTCTTGCGGCAAGATCCCGATGTCATTTTGGTGGGGGAAACTCGGGATCCAGAGACGGCTAAAACGGCCATTGAGGCCGCCTTGACGGGGCACCTGGTGTTGACCACCCTGCACACCAATGATGCCGCTGGAGCGATCACCCGTCTCGATGAGATGGGAATTGAGTCGTTTATGGTCTCTAGCGCTCTGATTGGGGTCCTAGCCTAGCGTTTAGTCCGGAAAGTTTGCTCCGAATGCCGTATTGCCTATCACCCTACCCAAGACGACCTGGCCCGCTTTGGCCTAACCTCATCGTTAGAATCTGATATCACCTTTTACAAAGCCAATACCCTGAGCTTAGAGGAAATTACCGCTGCCAAAGCTAACAATACCCTTTGCCCTAGCTGTCAGGGAGCTGGATACAAGGGACGAGTTGGGGTCTACGAGGTCATGCGAGTGACCGAAAAGTTACAAAAGCTGATTTCTGAAGGGGCTCCCACAGAACACATCAAAGAAGCCGCGGTGGAAGAAGGTATGCAAACTCTACTCTCTTACAGTCTTGATCTGGTGCGTCAGGGCTACACCACTCTGGACGAGGTAGAGCGGGTTACCTTTACCGATACTGGTTTAGAAGCGGAGCTGAAATCAAGGCGTAAAGCATCGCTTACTTGTTCCTGCTGTAATGCTGAGCTTCAGCAAGAGTGGCTTGACTGCCCCTATTGTTTGACACCCCGTTTCCATGATTAGAGATATGCGTAACCGAGGGTTAAGGGATGTGAAAATGACAGCTTCTGACTGGGGTCTGGGCATGTTGTTTATATCAGCTCAAGGGTTCCAGGTCAGTAGCCAAGCGGGCAGACGTTTTCCCTGAATGGTGTTTTGGTCCGATGGTGCTGGTTGAGATTGCGTTGACCAATCTTTTTATTAATCAAGGAGGTAGTTGAATGGAACTGATGATCGAGGATCTGATGGAAGAGGTGATTGAGCGGGGCGGGTCAGACTTACACCTGTCCGCTGGCTTACCTCCCTACATCCGCATCAGCGGCAAGCTGACCCCAACTGAGCACGAACCAATGACCCCAGAATCGTGCCAGCGGCTGATTTTCAGCATGCTCAACAATACCCAGCGGAAGCAGTTGGAGCAAACCTGGGAACTGGACTGCTCCTACGGGGTCAAGGGCTTAGCTCGCTTCCGGGTCAACGTTTATAAGGATCGCGGCACCTATGCTGCCTGTCTGCGGGCCCTCAGTTCTAAAATTCCCAGTTTAGAGGTGCTGGGACTCCCCAACATTGTCCGGGAGTTGTCCGAAAAGCCCCGGGGCTTGGTGCTGGTGACGGGGCCGACCGGGTCAGGTAAGTCCACTACCCTGGCCTCGATGATTAACAACATCAACCTCACCCGGCCCGAGCACATTTTGACTGTCGAGGATCCGATTGAATTTGTTTATGAGCCGATTAAAAGTCTGATTCACCAACGGCAAGTCGGCGAGGACACGAAGAGTTTTGCCAATGCCCTACGGGCGGCTCTACGGGAGGATCCAGATGTGATTCTGGTGGGGGAAATGCGGGACCTAGAAACGATTTCTCTGGCCATTTCTGCCGCAGAAACCGGTCACTTGGTGTTTGGCACCTTGCACACCAGCTCAGCCGCCCAAACGGTGGACCGGATGGTGGATGTGTTCCCTCCAGAACAACAACAGCAGATTCGCGTCCAGTTGTCTGGTTCTCTGGTAGCTGTGCTGAGCCAAACCTTAGTACCTAAGGCCAACCCTAAGCCGGGGGAATTTGGCCGGGTAATGGCTCAAGAAATTATGGTGGTGACCCCAGCGATCGCCAACTTGATTCGAGAGGGTAAAACAGCTCAGATTTACGGTGCCATTCAAACGGGCGGTAAGCTGGCTATGCAAACCCTCGAAAAGACCCTAGCCGATTTGTACAAATCAGGCGCCATTTCTTTTGAAGCGGCCATGTCAAAGACATCTCGGCCTGACGAGTTGCAACGGCTGATTGGGCCAGCAGCAATGCCTAACCCTGCTGCGCGTCAGGGGGCTGGGGCAGCCCGTCGTTAACTGGCTATGGGTGTATCGAATCTAGATACACCCTTTCGGGCTGCTGGTTCGCCAGTCTTTGAGCTCACCCACGCTGCTACAGGCTGGTTTACAGATCCTATAGATCCCATACCACAGATCCCATACCACCTCCAGCTCGGAATCTGGAGTTTTCCCATAGGCAGAACTCAGGTCTGGACTTAGATTTGGTTTAGATCAGCCCAGTTGATTGCCTCAGAAACTAGAGCAAGTCGTTATAATTGCTGAAACTATTCAGCCTTTGAGCCATGCCTAACTACGTTGCCATTGGTCGTGATGCAAGTGGTTCCCAACGCAAGGAGCGGATTGCGGCGGAAACGCCCAATGAAGCCCGTAACATGCTCAAGGATCGGGGTCTGTTTGTTTCTGATATTAAAGAAGAGACAAGTTTTAACCTCGATTTTGAGAGTATCAAAACCTCGCTCACCAAGGTGACGGTCAAGGATAAGGCGATCTTCTCCCGTCAGTTTGCAGCCCTGGTCAATGCTGGGGTTGGCCTGGTTAGGGGGTTAGGGGTGTTGGCCGATGACTGCCCTAACCCTAAGCTGAAAAGATCGCTGTTGGCCATTAATGCTGATGTGCAGCAGGGCACCAGCTTATCGGACGCCATGCGTAAGCATCCGGCCTGTTTCGATAACCTCTATGTCGCCCTGGTGCAGGCTGGGGAAGTCGGCGGGGTGCTCGACGAGGTGCTCAATCGGCTGGCTAAGCTGCTGGAAGACCTGAATCGACTGCAAAACCAAATTAGGTCAGCCCTGGCCTATCCGGTAACGGTGGGATTTTTGGCGGTGGTCATTTTTGTGGCTATGACCATGTTTCTGCTGCCCATCTTTGCCGAAATGTTTGAGCAGTTTGACGCAGATTTGCCCCTATTTACCCAAATGATGCTGGGGATTAGTGGTTTTTTGCGACAACCCCTGAACTGGGTGATCATGATCGCGGTCATTGCGGCGGCTATGTTTGCCTTTAGACGCTACTATGCCACCCTGAATGGACGTCGGGTTATCGATCGATTTGCCTTAAAAATGCCCCTGTTTGGTGATCTGATTCAAAAAACAGCGACGGCTCGGTTTTGCCGCACCTTTGGGTCTTTGTCTAAGTCTGGGGTGCCGATTCTGACGGCCCTAGAAATTGTGCGGGATACAGCCGGCAACCAGGTGATTGCTGAAGCGGTAGATGAGGCTCGCAAAGACGTGCAAACTGGCGGCATGATTAGCTTAGCCCTCCAAAAGCACTCGGTATTTCCTACCATGGCGGTACAAATGATTAGCATTGGCGAAGAAACCGGTGAGCTAGACCAAATGCTAATGAAAGTTGCCGACTTCTATGAAGATGAAGTCGAGCAGGCCGTTAAAGCGCTGACCAGTATTATGGAACCGATCATGATTATCGTGCTGGGGGGCATGGTAGGGTCAATTCTGGTGTCGATGTATCTGCCCATGTTCCGGATTATGGAAGTGGTGCAGTAGCCTAAGCTCTGATGGTGTCGTAGTTTTGCACAAACCAACTGTAGGTCTGCTCGATGCCCTGCTTGAGACTCGTTTTAGCTTGCCAGCCAGCGGCAGTCAGGCGGGACACGTCCAATAGTTTACGGGGGGTGCCGTCGGGTTTGGTGGTGTCAAACACTAGTTCGCCCTCATAGCCGACCACCGCTTTTATTGTCAAGGCCAGTTCTTTAATAGAAACTTCCTGCCCTGTGCCAACATTGACGAACTCGACCTGGTTATAAGTGTTCATCAAAAACACCAGGGCATCGGCCAGGTCATCTACATACAAAAATTCCCGCAGGGGGGTGCCTGTCCCCCAGACGGTCACTGTGGGATCGTCATTGACCTTGGCAGCATGGAACTTGCGCATCAAAGCTGGTAGCACATGGGAGTTGGCTAGGTTGAAGTTGTCGTTGATGCCATAGAGGTTAGTCGGCATGGCCGAGATAAAGCTGACCCCATACTGGCGGCAGTAGTTTTCACAGAGTTTAAGCCCGGCAATTTTGGCGATCGCGTAGGGTTCGTTCGTCGGCTCTAGTGAGCCTGTTAGCAGGTAGTCTTCCTGCATGGGCTGGGGGCAGAGCTTGGGATAAATGCAGGACGACCCCAGGAATAATAGTTTGGTAACCCCATGGCGATAGGCACTGTGGATAATGTTGGCCTCGATCATCAAATTATCGTAGAGAAACTCGGCCCGAT